>JAGACB010000238.1 GCA_017614345.1 Lachnospiraceae bacterium | reverse complement strand
TTCCAGTTCTTCTCCGGCTCATCGATCCGGGAAAGGAAACGTCTTGCCTGCTCATCCTTGGAAACATTCAGGAAGATCTTGACTGTCCTCACATTGTTCCGGTAAAGATATTCTTCAAAATGGCGGATATCCTCATAACGATGCTCGATGACCTTGTCCTGATCGATACGGTCTGCATGGGCCTGATTGCGGTACAGCTCCTTCACCCTTCCGATCAGCACGTCCTCATAGTGTGAGCGGTTGAAAATGGCGATCTCACCCTTTGCGGGAACCTTCTGAGCCACACGCCACAGGAAATCATGGGCCAGTTCGTCGGAATTCGGCGCCTTGAAGGCTACTTCATGCACGCCGTGAGGAGAAAGGCAAGCCAGAACGGCCCGGATGGTTCCGTCTTTGCCCGCAGCGTCCATGGCCTGAAACAGGAAGATCACACCCTCCTTCTTATCTGCATAGAGCTTCTCCTGCAGCTTGTCTATCTGTTCATTGTTCTTCTGCATCTTCGTCTCTGCTTCCTTTCGGTCAGAGCAGAGACCGGTTTCATCCGTAGAACTCTTTGAGATCTTAAACTTCTCGGATCCGTCATAACGATACTTTTTAAATGCCATAGTTTCCCTCCTTAAACAAAAACAAAGCTTCCCTTTTCATAACCTCAGTCCCGGTCAGAATCCGATCTTCCGGATCTCCTCCACCAGGTTTCTTCCGTAGGTCTCCGTTCCGAGGCAGTTCGGATGGAGATTATCAAGATAATACTCCTTCAGATGAGGAACCAGCTTAAAGCCGTCCACCACCTTCACGTTCTCATAGCCTGCTGCGATCTTTTTGATATTTTCACAGTAGCTGATAAACTTCTCAATCTCTTCCGGATGATCACCGCGCCATACCGGGGAAATGCACAGGATCGGAATCTTGTTTCCGTAGATCCCCGTCAGGGTCTCATAATACTCTTCCACATCCGTCATGGTCTCGGATCCGTACTGGTTGGTTCCCAGAGCCACAATGATCTTGTCCGGCTCATACCCTTCCATCTTCATCAGGGACTTCTTGTCATAGACATATCCGCCGATGCCCTGGTTCACGATATCATAGTTTAAGAGCCTGTTGGCTACGGTCACATAGGTCTGTCCGGAACGAAGCGGTCCGAAGCCCTGGGTAATGGAATCTCCCAGCCAAAGGACTTTTTCATTTTTCTCCGGTCTTTCTGCCGGAGCATTGCACTCAAAGTTCCGTACCAGAACCGTTGCATCTGCGGGAAGATAGATCACCACATGCTTCTTTCCTTCAGGAAGGTCCCACTCGAATCTGCCTTCCTTCGGCAGATCCCAGGAGGGAAATTCACCCTTGGAAAAATCCGGTCTGGGCTTTCCGTCCAGCAGCACATCCATCACGTATTCGATCTTTGTGATCTGTCCGTCCACCTGAAGTTCAAAAGAATCCGGTGATCCCAGCCAGAGGATCTTGAAATCAAAAGAGACCTTGGTAGCCTCTGTGATCATTTCAATGGTCTTGGAAGTGGATGCCATACATCTGTCATACCAGAAATCAAAGGCTTCCTTAAAGTAATCCATCTGTGCTTTGGAATACTGAAACGCCTGAAGATAACCATCCTCTGTCTCCTCAAAGCTGTAGGCACCAAAATAATAATTCTTCAATTCTTCGTTGGTCATGATTTATTTTTCTCCTTTTCCTCGTTTTACTCTGATATCCGTAAGGGCAACCTGATCTCCGGTAAGGGCAACGTAAACCTTATCCGGGATTTCTGTGATCTCCGTCACATTCTCGATCTCGATCCCCAGGTTTTCCGATCTGATCACGATATGTCCGCCCTTTCTTACAAATGTGATCTCACACTCAAAGCCCTTCTTATTTCTGTTCTTCCAATCATCCCATCCGGAAAAATCGGCCTTTTTCTTCATGGTCATGGTGTTCCCGGCGTACTCTTCCGCACCCTCATTTTCTCCGTAAAGCTTGATCAGGGCATATTCCCGGTAATCCTTTCCGTAAACGGTACCATCCTCCGAAGAAAACAATACGATATAAGGACAATTCCATACCATATAGGCCCCGGGCAGGCTCATGGTATGAAACATCAGCTTCAAATGATGCGTCAGTTCAACACCCTTGGTATGACTCGACCGTGTCCGATCGACCTGAATATTTTCAATATCCGATTCCATGCGGCCCAAATAGCTCACCTCATTTGCGATCCTGGGGATATCATTTTCACGGACCGTTTCCTCTGTCTGAGTCACGGTAATGTTTTTGATCCTGCAGTTTTCTCCGGTCAGTGCCAGATAAGAGGATTTCGCACTTCCCTCCAAAGCAACTATGATCTCTTTTTCATACTCGGGGCTTGTCATTTTCAACTTCAGATGATCTTCAAACCGCCCCATGAGGATCTCATATTTTGTACCGCCGTGATGGATCTTTTCAAACCTTGTGGCCTCGATCTTTCTGGCCGCTGTGGTGATATTGTTTTCATAAAACCAGACTTCACCATACTCCAGATAACCGTTTGCCTCGATGGACTTTTCATCCCTGTGAACTCTCCTGTCATAGGAATCAAAAAGGATCAGGGAAGGTGCGCTGAAGGGATGTTCCCCATCGGTCTGACACTCACAGTCAAAGGTGACCCGTGTGATATTGCTGTCAATGGGGATCCCGGCAGTGATCTTGCTCCGGTACTCCTCGCAAAGAAGCTCCTGTTCCAACTCAGACTTCAGATTCTCTGTTTCCTCTCTGTTGTCACGATCGATGATCTTGATCATGAGATTGGCAAATTTCGGATCAAAGGCTTCCCCGGCCCCCTTTACAAGCTTCTCCCGTGCAATAAAATCAGGTCTGGCCTCGCGGAACCGTTTCTTTGTGGTCATGGTCACATAGGCATCCGCCACCGCAATGATCCTTGCGATCTCCGGTATTTCCTCCCCTTTCAGCCCGTTCGGATAACCTGTTCCGTCATATCTCTCATGACTGAATTCGGCACCGACACTTAAGTAGGGGTATTCGGAAATACATGAAAGGATCTCCTTCCCGATCACAGGCTTCTGTTTCATCAAATCACGATCCCACTTCTTCGGATCATATTCGTTTTTGATCACATTGTCAGGGATCCCGATGATCCCCACATCATGCAGAAGTGCGGCATAGTAGATCTTTTCACATTCCTCTTCCTCTTTTCCCGCAAGGGCGGCGATCCTTCGTGCGTACTCCGCAACTCGTAAGGCATTTCCCTTCGTGTAATCATCCTTTTTTTCAACAGCAGAAACAAATGCTGTCGCCGTCTGATCGAACAGTCTCCGCATCCGCTGTTTTTCGGATTCCATGTTCTCCCGCTCTATCTTATGGGCATGCTCAACGGTATTGTTGATATCCAGATAGGTGAACACATACAAAGAGACCGATACGGCTACCATTGACATATTTACGATGGAGATCCCGTAGGTAAATATCTGTATGATACCGCAGATGACAGGCACAAAGATATAGAGGATCAGAGAAGCATAGACCAGCTTACTGAAGATCTTTCGATACTGTATCACCACGGTGAACTGTATGAGCGGAACAAGGACCGGAATGATATAGGCGATGAGAAAACCGCTCCCTCTGTGATACAGGTTTGATTCATCAAAGTAATAATACAGATTGGTAAATGCCGCAACTACGGCAAGGATCATTCCCAAGATCGTAACAACAATGGAAAATGTCATTCTCTTCGGAATGGTTTTCATTTTCCCTTCGTTTTTCAACCAGTCCGCTAAGTACAGTGACAGTCCGAAAGCCATTCCGGGAGTCAGGAAGAACACGATGAAATTGCTCAGTCTCACCATAAAACCGCCGGTTTCACCGGTGTCACCGGCATAAAGATACGCCAGCCTGTCAAACCACAACAGCAGAAAAGCCATGACCTCCATAAAGATCAGGATCCTTTTTCGGTTTTCAGGAAGAAATCGTGTGTGATATATCAATAAAATCAAAACTGCACACGCGCCGCAGAGCAGCAGCATAAGATTCAGTTGATGATCTCTGATCAATTCAATCATAATACATTTCTCCATCTATCATCAGTCATCAGCGGCGGGTGGTGATATCCTCCAGGATATCCATCATATTCTCCGGAAGGTGCTTCATGATGATCCGCTCCAGTTCCAGACCGCTGACAGGCTTGAAAATACATCCGTTATAACCCTTGCTCCTGTAAAATGCCTCGTCGGCAAATCCTTTTGATGTGATGGCATATACCGGAACATCCCTGTTTTTCTCCCACAGTTCCTCCAATAATCCGCCATCCTCATCATTCAGCATGTGATCAAACAGAATAATGTGGTATTTCGTACCCCTTATCTTATCCGTACACTCTTTCGCGTTCGTCGCGACCGTCACAAACACTTCCGTCTTTTTCAGAAGACCTTTGATCACCTTAACGGTCATGGGATCACTGCTGACCACAAGGATATCAGCATCCGGTGCTTTAAAAAGCGGCACATAATTCGACAGAGACCGTTCTGTCTGCTCCGCAAATACTCCGACCGGAGTTTTATCTGCGATCTTCTGCTTCAAGGTCAGCACAAACTCTGTGCCTTTTCCCGGCTCGCTGGAGCAGGTCAGTTCCCCGCCCATAAACTCTGCCAATCGATGAGAAATACCCAGAGCCACCCCGGTATTGATGGCGCCCACATGACCTTCCTCACCGATCTTATCATACACAGTGAACAGATTCCGGACGATGGTTTCATCCATGCCCATCCCCGTATCCTTTACGGAGATCCGAAGGATCCCATCATCCCCGGTTTTCTCTGATAAGGAAACGTCCAGAACAATGCCGCCCGTATCCGTATACCTCACGGAATTGGTAAGCAGGTTTAACAGGATATGCTTGATCTTTCCGATATCTCCGGACAACCTGCGAGGCAGCATTTCCTCTGCTTTGACCGTAAAATCAATGCCTTTTTCATCGCACCGGCTTCGGATCAGGGCGATCACTTCTCCGAGTTCGGAAACGATATCATACTCCCGGACATAAAGGTGTATCTCCCCCGATTCAACAGCGGATAATTCCAGCAGGTCGCTCACCAGATATTTTAATGATTCGGAAGCATTACGGATATCATATGCATAATTCCGGATATTTTCCGAGTATTCTTCCGGGTTTTCCGAAGTGCTCTCCCGAAGTGACATCTCATTCATTCCGACGATGGTATTGATGGGGGAAAGCAATTCCTGTGACATGTTTGCAAGAAACATGGTTCTTGCTTTGATCGCCAGCTGAGATTCGTCTTTGAGCCTTTTCAGTTCCTCATACCGTCTGCGCATAACGGTGATCTTTACCGCAAGCCATATGATCGATCCCGTCATCGCAAGGAGGATCAGTATCATCCCGGGCCAAAAGGTGTTCTGTTCCGCAAGAACCGATAGCATGATCATATTTCAGTCCGCCTCCTTTACTCATTTTGCTGATATTTTCCGAGTACCTCCTTCACCTGAGGAAGCGCTTCCAGAAAAACCTCAACACATTTCGGATCAAACTGAGTACCTTTCCCTTCTTCCAGTATGGCCAGAGCCTTTTCCAACGGAAAAGCCGGTTTATAAACACGAGGAGACGCCAGAGCGTCAAACACATCTGCCACAGCCATGATCCTTGCAGACAGCGGGATCACTTCGCCGTGAAGCCCCTCCGGGTACCCCTTGCCGTCCCAACGTTCATGATGATAAGCAGCCATATTTCTCGCTTCTTTCAGATAACTGTCCCCCTCCAAAGCACCGATGGCCTGTTCAATGATCTTCTTTCCCGCAGTGGTATGGGTCTTCATGATCTCATATTCATCCTCATCCAGTTTTCCCGGCTTATTCAGGATCCGATCGGGAATATTGATCTTGCCCACATCATGAAGCGGTGCAGATCGTACCACATCCTCCATAAATTTGGGGGTGAGTTTTTCCGCGTAGTACCCTTTCTTCTTTAATCCCTCTGCTATGATGCTCACATATGCAGCGGTTTTCTGTACATGGGCTCCCGTATCCGAATCACGGTTTTCCACAAGGTTTGCCATGGTAACAATCATGCCTTCCTGCATTTTTGCCGTAGACTCCGACATTCTGCGGATACTTCTGATCTGTTCCACCTGATTTGCGGACATGCTGCACAGTGCAATATACAGTCTTTCCACCTCATCTCCGGAATGGATATCAAGTTTACGAAACCTCCTGATGAATTCATCAAACTGCTCCTGCGAGAAGGCCTCACCGGAAGAATAATCCTGATCTTCTATGATCGATACAAAATCATCCGCCGATTGGGTGATCTTTTTGATCGGATCAATGATCGACCGCTCCACCTGGATCAGATAGATCGCAATGATCACGATCATAAAAACAGTGACAAATATAATGACCGAACGAATATACGAAACCAGTTCTTTTCGGAAATTTCTGATATCGATCTCAACACACAGGATCCCGGCCGGCTTCCCGTCACTGTCAAAAATAACTTTGTAACCGTTGATCATGTGACCGTAGCCTTCGGAATAACCGTCAAGAACGCCGCTTTCCTTCTGACCCTTTTTCACCGCATCCTGCAGTGTGAGCAGAGTTTTTTCTTCAAAGCTTCCCTCTTCACAGGGTTTTCCGAGGTACGTGTATTCTCCGCCGTTTTTTATTTCTTCTTCCGTCTTGGTATTGATCGCATAAGTAAGACTGTGAAGATCATCGATCTCATCAAAGTAGATCGCATACAGATACTCGATCTCGGAGTTTTCCTTGACCTTATTCAGGTGCTTTCTCATTTCCTCATAACCTTCCGGCATCTCACGATGGGAGATCATGTCTCCGAAAGCATATTCCTCTGTGATGCTGTATG
Organism: Lachnospiraceae bacterium; assembly: GCA_017614345.1. Taxonomy (GTDB): domain Bacteria; phylum Bacillota; class Clostridia; order Lachnospirales; family Lachnospiraceae; genus JAGACB01. The sequence goes on along the minus strand of JAGACB010000238.1, from coordinate 14,433 downwards.
CATTTTCCAGCACGGTGGTCATATACTTTTCATAGCTTGCTTCTACATTTTTCTCATAAAGGCGATAACCGATCAGCACGATCCCGACAGTCAGGATCAAAACCGCGATCACGAAATAAAGAGCAGCAACCAATTTAATGCTGACCTTCCTGTAATGATTTTTTTTCAAACACATCACCTCCTGCTTTCAACGATCTGATCTTTCACAGTTTCCGACATCATAAAATCATAGAATATTTTAACATTAATGGCATCCGTTTTCAATTGTCCGCGCTATGAACAGTGTTTTGTTTTGATTAAAATTCGATAAAAAAACAAAAAAGCGACCCGGAGTTCTCACTCCTGGTCGCTCTGCAATTATCTGTTGATCTTTTTCAGAAATCCATTTACTCTTTCGGTCTGAATTTTCCGCATATTTCGCACCATTCCTGCACCGTGCCTGCAACGACTGCCAAATCGTAACGATGGATCACAAGCTGTTCCGGATCCGTTACCATGGTTTTGCCCTCTGCATCCAGGAAATTCTGATCACAGAATACACAATGCCAGTGTTCCTGCGTTCCGTGATGTTCCGGATCACTCGGCACTTCCGGAATGTGCTGCAGGGTGTGAGGGGCAGGTTTCTCATAAACTTCGGATTCTTCTGCCGGAGTATTCCCGTTGCTGTCAAGGAAGTACTTTCCGCACTCCGAACATTTAAAACATGTGGTTCCGACATAAGCATGTTCACAGGTAGAACCTTCTGCTTCTATTCTCACGAGGGAGTGACCGGTCTTTTCGGTGATCACTTCTTTATGATCTTCAATGACCGGACCAGGGCCATCTCCATATGCTGCCCACCATGTTCCGCACATGTCACAATGATAATAGCCTTTGCATCCGTCTTCTTCACAGGTCGGATACCTGAAGGGTTCGAGCTGATATACATGATCGATCTTGGCAATGGCAAGCTCCTCCACGCTGCCCACCTCATTGATACAGTCTTTTTCCTTATAGATCTTTCCGCAGGACTCACACTGATAATACTCGGCATGTCCCTCCTTCTGACAGGTGGAAGCTTCTGCTTCATGGAACTTCAGTTCATGAGCATGAACAGCCGGCGTAGGAGTCGGTGTTTCCGTGGGAGTCGAGCCTGCGGTAGGCGTAGGGGGAGGAGTAGGGGGAGGAGTCTCTTTGCTGCCCTCTCCCGTTTCCGCTTCCGAAGACTCCGGAGTGTTGTACCCTTCATTTACATAGATGTAGATGGCTTTTGTATCCTTCGTGATCTCCTCACCGGCCTTCGGTTCGGTATAGGCTACCAGCATATTTTTCTTGGGATCCGAGTTGGTGACCCAACCCTGATATACTTCAATCTCCAGACCCTTTGCCTTCAGATAATTCTTTACGGACTGATAGGATTCTTTGTCATTCATCCCCACCACATCAGGCATATAGTATTTTCCTTCGGAAACAGAGCCTTCTGCTTCCGATGCTTTTGTATCTGTTTCAGTTTCTTTTGTTTCTTTTGTTTCCTTCGTATCCGACTCGGGCTCCTTGGTTGTTTTTATCTCGGTTGTTGCCTCTTCGGTATTCGCCGGCTTGCCCGGATCCGGATTGGTCCCGCCAAAGCAACCGGTAAGGCTGCCTGCCATAAGTGTTCCTGTCAGCAGGATCACGCCCGCTCTCCTCATAATCTTCCCGGAAAAATGCTTTTCTCTGACTCTCATAATGTTCCCCTCTCAGAAAATAATGGATTCCGAACAAACTAAAACTCGGTCTGTTATATACGAGTCTATCAGATTATTTTCCAAAAATCTATCACCCATTAGTACCATTTTTTCCTAATGTCCGATCGGCAGTTTTTCCGAAGCCGCTGCCTCGAAGATCATATCAAAAAAGCTTTCATATCCCTTTACAAATTGCCCGTGTAGACATATTTCAGATACTTTCCCGCGATCGCAGCCAGTTCACGGATCAGGCTCACATCCGTGGGGGCTGTATCAGTCATGTGAAATCTCGGGAAGAATCTGGAGATATGGAGAGGGATCTCCTCCCCGCCCTCTAAGGATGCCACCCACCTTGCGATCTCTTCCGTTTCTTCCGGCGAAGAGTTAAGGCCCGGAACGATCAAAGTTGTCAATTCCACGTGACAGCTCCCTGATGCTTTTATAATAAAGCTTTTTACCGCCTCCAGGTCTCCCTTCAGAACCTTCCGATAATTTTCCTCCCGAAAGCATTTCAGATCGATATTCAGTGCATCCACATAAGGCAGAAGCTGATCGGCGATCTCAGGGTTCACACATCCGTTGGTGACCAGAACCGTTTTCAGGCCGGAGTTTCTGAGAAGCAAAGCCGTATCCGCAATATATTCATGGTTGATGAGCGGTTCATTATAGGTAAAAGCCACTCCGATATTGCCCCTGTCACGGTACTTCAGAGCAATCTCTGCCAGCCTCTCAGGCGAAAGATAAGCATCCTTCATGGCCTCCGGATCATAGCTTTTGACAGACTGCATCGAGATCTCATGATTCTGGCAAAAGGGACACTTCAGATTACAGCCGAAGCTTCCGAAGGACAGGATCCTGCTGCCCGGATAAAACCGGTTCAGCGGCTTCTTTTCGATGGGGTCCAGCGCCAGAGACGTTGCGATCCCGTAACCGAGCGGAATGGACTGTTCCCTGCACAGTTCCTTTCTGTTACCGACTTCCTCATATCTGCTCCTGTCGTAACAGATCTCTTTTACGAATCCCTCGTCGGGAAAATATCCTCTCGCTCCGCAGGCTCCGATCTCTCCCACCTTTAATCTGCAGGCGTGAGGACAGACGTTACACGTGATTCTATCCATAAGTATTCCCTCTTAAATTGCTGATAAGGCCGAGCATCTTTTCTTCCGTGTCCTTTAAATACGCATAACTGCAACGCTTTGAACACCCTCAGCTGTTGCAGTCCAAAGCTTCACGACGGAATCAAACGCATCCCACATACTCTCATCATCTACTCTTAAAATATTACAGCCACAGCGGTAATATGTCAACGAAACGATACGGAAGCAAAACCGGAATTATTGACACACTCTCACCACTGTAGTACAACATATCGTAGAAACATGAGCGTATCCCGCTCAGACCCGGAGAGGAGGAACACAACATGAAGTCCGATGAGATCTCAGTCTATTTCTGCTATCTCCTGAGGCACAAACCGGAAGAAGCACATCTGGCTATGGATGAGCACGGATGGGTGGACTTTGAGGAGTTTGTGAGCAATGTAAATACATACGGCAAATATACGGTTACCGCCGATGACATCATAAAGATCGTTGAAACGGATCAGAAATCCAGGTACAAACTGGATATTCAGGATGGTGTGATCAAGCGGATCAAATGCTGTCAGGGACACTCGATCCCGTGGGTTACGCCCGAGCTTACATTCACTGCTCCGCCGGATCAGCTGTATCACGGCACCACCGAGAACGCTTATCAGAAGATCCTGAAGTCCGGAAAGATCGACAAGATGAGCCGGCATGCCGTTCATACACACCCGGATCTGACTCTTGCCTGGCAGTCCGCCAGACGCCGGAAGCTTCCGGCAGTCGTACTGGTCATTGATGCGAAAAAGATGGCCGAGGACGGATACCGATTCGGTGTCACGGAAAACGGTGTCTGGTGCATCGATGAGATCCCGGTAGAATACATCAGTGATGTTCTCAGGTAAGTACCGGACCGATCAAAAATCAAACAAAAAAGAAATGACCGCTTCATTTCGAAAACCATTCATCTCCGAAAGAAAGGAAACTGCCATGAAGCATTTCAGATATCAAAAGTGGATCACTCTTACAGTTCTTGCAGCGCTTCTCATATCAGTAACAGCTTGTCAGACAAGCCCGGAGCCGGAGATCGCTCCTTCCCCTGTTCCACCCGTTACCGAAGAAGAATCCGAGCAGACACTCGAAAGCCGGGAACCGGACACAAAACAGGAAGAGACTTCCTCCGATCGGGAAGAGAGTTCCTCCGATCCTTGCTCTTCCTCTTCCGGAAAAACCGCAGCTGAACTCTTAGATGACGGCTCAGTCCGCGACATATCCTCCATGGATTTTGCAAAAGAGATGGGGATTGGCTTAAACCTCGGCAATACCTTAGAAGCCTACTGGGCAGATGAAAACAATTCCACCACAGGCGCCCAAAGGATCGGAACCAATTCGCCGTATGCCTATGAGACCTGTTGGGGAGCGGTCTATACCACGGATAAAGCGATCAAAGGGATCAGGGAAGCCGGCTTTTCCACCATTCGGATCCCCGTTTACTGGGGCAATATGATGGAGGATGACGGAACCTTTACGATCAATGAGGATTACATTGCCCGGGTGGATCAGATCATCTCCATGTCCCGTCAAAACAATCTGGATGTGGTGGTCAATATTCATCACTACGACGGATTTCTGGTCGAACACCTGGAAAAGGACAAAGCCATTGAAGTCGCCGGACACCTCTGGACTCAGATCGCAGAACATCTTGAGCCCTGGTCCGACCATGTGATCTTTGAAGGCTATAACGAAGCACTCGGCTCCGTACGCAAAGAGGATCATTATACCGAAGATGAGATCTATGACTATGTCAATGCCATGAATCAGGCCTTTGTCAGTGCCGTTCGATCAACCGGCGGGAACAACAAAGATCGTCTCCTCATCGTCTCCGGCTACTGGACCAATATCGATAAGACCACAAACCCGAAATTCAAGCTTCCTGAAGATGAGACAAAGGACCGCCTGATGGTATCGGTTCATTATGTGGACAATGCCATGTTCTGGTCCAACAGTATCGGTAATGAAAAGTGGAGAAATTATACCAAATCTCAATGTGAACTTCTGAAAAATGCATTTACCGATCAAGGGATCCCGGTATTTATGGGCGAATGTACTGCCGGCTATCCGAAAGAGCGGATCGCCAAAGACTCCGACGGAAAAGAATCCTGCGAATATGTCAGTGAAACACTGAACACACTGGCAGATTACGGCTTTGTTCCGGTGATCTGGGACACCAGTAACAATTTCTACAACCGCACAAGAGGCGAGATCTCCGATGAGAACAATGCCGCTGTGGTCCGACAGATCTCCGAACGCCTCGGTGAATGAACCGCCTCGATCAACTTCTCTTGATATCCCACACTCCGTTTACTCCCAGATACTCTCTTGCTGTCTCTTTTGCAAAATCCAATCCTCTGTCGCTGTTCGTCAGTACTACAATGTATTTGTCTTCTTCAGGATACAACACGTAAAGGCTGTGGAAGCCGGGATTGATCCCGGAGTGCCAGTACATCGGCTCTTTTTCGGAGGTGTATTCGATGGCGATCCCAAGGCCCCAGGCATTCCGATCGTCAATGGATACGTTGGGATCAAACATCTCCGCAAACAGGCCGGACTCTGCATTTGCTTTGTCCATCAGGGCATTACAAAACAGCGACATATCCTCGCCTGTAGACTTAAAGGAATAAGCGACATTTGCCTTGTCGCGGACCAGATCATTTGTCACAGGAACAGTAATATTGATCGTGAAACCAAGGACCAGCACCACCAGTAAAAATGCGGGGGCCAGGGAGTAAAACAGCGCGGGCGTTTTTCTTGTAACAAAAAGGATGACACCCATGACGGCAAAACAGATCAGAAAGAGATAATACACCTTCGACAGATTGGGCAGGACCAGAAACAACACCAGGGTATTAATAATTCCCGCAAGCCCAAAGCAAACCGGAAAGGCGATATTATATTTGTATAGTTTGAATTTACTGATCAGGCCTATGATCAGTGTCAGTACCGAAAGGAATATGAACGTCGCCGTGAATACAAGCAGTGCATACAAAACGGCATTGCTCAGGTTCATGTAAGGAGTAACTGTTTTGGTGCTTTCAAAGGTACTGTTTTTCATCCCCAGGGGTTCAAACACATACTTTGCCGCTGCCTGATCCATGGTCATGTTGCTCGCATTCTCGATCACATTTTGCAGGTAAATGTATCCGACACCGGAATAACGGAACTCTGTACCCGGATCGGAATAGATCTTTTTATCCACTCCCAGCTCATAACTGGGGGAAAAGCCTGCCGTATGGCTAAGCAACTCTCTTAGAGTGATATCACTCATTCTTTCGTCTTTTGTGATCAGCTCCGGATCCAGGTAAGGGGCGATCTTTTCATCAAGATCCAGCACCCCTTCCTCTGCCATTGCCAGTGCAGTATATGCCGCTACGGTCTTGCCGTTGGACCCAAGTTCATAAACGGTATTCTCATCTGTCCCTTTTCCGAAATTCTCATATGTGACCTTTTCGTCTTCAAAGCGCACAATGGTATAATTGCCCGGTTTCTCACTGCAACCGGTTAAGACAGTTACAAACAGGAGCATTGACATGATCGCAAATATTTTGAATGAAACCTTCATGGAAAATCCTCTCTTTCACCGCCGGAAACACTTACATTCCCAGCAACTTCACCGTACTGATATAAAGACAATTGATCAGCCTTTTCTCATCCAGATTGTTGACCTCTTCGGTGGCAATGCTGTAGCATTTATTCAGCGTCACATCTCTGATGATACCGTCAAAGGAAGCTACAACATAGTTTAAAACATCCTCAACAGGAACCACCGGTTTAAAATACCCGGAGGCAGTCTCCGTGACGATGAGCTCCGCTACCCGACCTGCAAGGTAGGGAAATACCGGCGTGACCCTGGTTTCCCCGTTGATCCTTTTGTCATATTCCGGATTCTGAATACAGAAGGTGCCCAGTTCGAACAGGATCTTGTTGTAGCTAAGCAGCATATCCGAAAAGAATTCCTCAGAAACCGAAAACAATTCCTTTAGCTTGATCTCCGGCTTGGCTTCTGATGCCATGATCTGATCGATCTTATCCTTTTGATTCCCCACAAGGTTGGCCTCATCGATCAGAGCGGCATAGACAGAGCAGATGTTGTTGTAATACTTATATACTCCACCCTGGCTCAGGCCCGTTTCTGCAACGATATCCGACATTGTCACATCATACGCGGGCTTCCTTTTACACACCTCAAAGGCCGCCTTGATGATCTCTTTTTTCTTTGCTTCAAAATACTCTTCCTTTACTTTCGGCATAACAGGACTCCTCCAGAAATAAAAACGATAGTGTTGTCGTTTTTATTTTTAACACAGATTTTTCTTCCTGTCAACAAAAAAAGACTGTCTCCGGAAATATCCTTATGATCGCATTTCTCCGATTCCGATTTTAAATTTTGTTAATTACGGCGTAAACATTCCTTAATTGACACCGGTTAAGCTTATGATATTATAATCGAAATAGCAGATAAGACCGAAAGTCTTGGCTATTGGCGTGCAAAAAACAGTTGTTCTCCGGCTGTCGCCGGAGACGGCGGAAAGGAGACCGGTTATGAGAATGATCAATTTGACTTGCCCCGGATGCGCTGCACAAATGGTATTAGACAAAGTTAATATGAAAGCATACTGCGAGTACTGCGGAACAGTAATGCTGATCGATCTTGAGGAAGATCGCAGAATACCTCAGGGAAGCATTGATCATCAGGACAAAGATGTAACGATTGTCGGAAGAACCGGCTCCGTTCATAATATTCGGACTGAAAGAATCCTTGAGGATCAGAAGATCAGAGAAGCGGCAATGGAGGAGGCTCGTACCCTGGGTGCTCATGATATGATGAATAACTATACCGAAAAAGCACCGGTTGATACCGTTCGGGACACTAAAAGTGATAATGCAGAGGAAACAGGTATCAAAACGATCTTAGCAATCTTTCTGTTTATCCTTATGGTGTTCGTTAAGATCGGACTTCACTGCCATTAATGATCTGATACAAGAATACCCATCGGCAGCCCACCTTTCGGGGGAAGTTGCCGATGGGTTTTCAAAATTCAGGTGGAGACATCCGTGAAAATGGCAGACCTGATCGAGGCTATAGCTGCTTTTCACGAGGGGCACCCGGTTTTAAAAGGAAACACAGGATCATATGCCCGAAAGCCTTTATTGATCAAGGCTTCCGGGCATGAAATCTTTATTCGTACTCCACTGTAGCAGGAGGCTTAGGTGTATAATCAACAAGTACGCGGTTGATGCCGGGAACTTCAGAGATGATACGATTTACCAGGTGGTCAATGAGTGCATCGGGCAGATGCTCTACCGTAACCTCCATAACATCTGTGGTGTTGATGGCACGGATGATGCAGGGCCAGTCAAAGGTTCTCTGGCCGTTCTTTACGCCGGTTGACTTGAAGTCCGGAACAACCGTGAAGTACTGCCATACCTTGCCCTCTAAGCCGTTCTTTGCAAACTCTTCGCGAAGGATCGCATCGGATTCGCGGACAGCCTCCAGACGGTCTCTGGTGATGGCGCCGGGACATCTGACACCCAGACCCGGGCCCGGGAAGGGCTGACGATATACCATATTATCGGGAAGACCCAGTTCCTTACCTACCATGCGGACTTCATCCTTAAAGAGGATGCGGACGGGCTCAACCAGTTCAAAATTCATATCCTCGGGAAGACCGCCTGCATTGTGATGAGCCTTGATGCCGGCTTCACTTTCCAGGATATCCGGCCAGATGGTTCCCTGTGCCAGGAATTCAATGCCGTCAAGCTTTCTTGCTTCTTCTGCGAATACATCGATGAACTCTTTACCGATGATCTTTCTCTTCTGCTCGGGATCAGTAACACCTGCCAGCTTGTCCAGGAAACGATCCGTAGCATCCACATAGATCAGGTTCGCATTCATTTCCCCGCGGAATACGCTGATCACCTGCTCAGGCTCACCCTTTCTTAAGAGACCGTGGTTTACATGTACACAAACCAGGTTCTGGCCGATTGCCTTGATCAGAAGTGCTGCAACAACAGAAGAATCCACGCCGCCCGAGAGGGCCAGCAGAACCTTCTTGTCGCCAACCTGTGCCTTGATGGCAGCGATCTGCTCGTCAATGAAAGCCTTAGCCAGTTCACTTGTGGTGATGCGCTCCATGCTTTCCGGTCGATTGATAAAATCCATTTCACTTACCTCCAATAATTGTATGTTCGGAAGATGCCGGAACACTCTCACCCTTCTCTTAGTTCCTTATGGAAAATGAAAGTGTCTGCATTTTTCCGTATGGGATTATCATACCAATTTTAGGCGTTTCGTGCAAGAATCAAAAGATGATGTTTTCCACATGAATATTGGGGAATGATCTCCGCCGGTCCCTTTATTTTCCCTGAAAGGGATGGGAAATATGTACCAATTTTTGCCCCGTACTGCCATATTTTTTTACTTGAAAGCACCATTATTCAAGAGTATAATCAAACAAATGTCATTATGATCTGACAGAGATTGTTGCAGGTCCTCTGACCTGCGATCGGAATGGAGGTTTTTGTGGAAAGAGAAATGATCCTGATCCTGGATTTCGGCGGCCAGTATAATCAGCTGATCGCACGTCGCGTCCGGGAATGTCATGTGTACTGCGAAGTTCATTCTTACGAGAAGGTCACTTTGGACGACATCCGGAAAATGGCTCCCAAGGGCATTATATTCACCGGTGGTCCCAACAGTGTATATGAGGAGACCTCTCCCCATTACCAGAAGGAGATCTTTGAGCTGGGCATCCCGATCCTGGGAATCTGCTACGGTTCTCAGCTCATGGCCTACACCTTAGGCGGCGAAGTAAAGACCGCCCCCACCAGTGAGTACGGCCATACGGATGTGGAGATCGACAATACATCCAAGCTGTTTGCGGGAATTCATGAGAAAACCGTCTGCTGGATGAGCCATACCGATTATATCAGCGCCCTTCCGGAAGGCTTTCGCATGACGGCACATACGGATGTGTGCCCCATTGCAGCCATGGAATGTGAGGAGCGCGACCTTTACGCGGTACAGTTCCATCCCGAGGTAGTACATACCCGGGAAGGCGTCAAGATGCTTTCCAACTTTGTATATATCATCTGCCGTTGCAGCGGCGACTGGAAAATGGATTCCTTCGTGGAGCAGACCATCCTCTCCCTCAGAGAGAAGATCGGCGACGGCAAAGTGCTCTGTGCTCTTTCCGGCGGCGTGGATTCTTCCGTTGCAGCCGTACTCCTTTCCAAGGCAGTCGGCAAGCAGCTGACCTGTGTCTTTGTAGACCACGGTCTTCTCCGGAAAAATGAAGGCGATGAAGTAGAAGCAGTCTTCGGTCCCGACGGTCCTTACGAACTGAACTTCATCCGCGTAAACGCTCAGGAGCGTTACTACGCAAGACTTGCAGGAGTGACTGAGCCCGAAGCAAAGAGAAAGATCATCGGCGAGGAATTCATCCGGATCTTCGAGGAAGAAGCAAAGAAGATCGGTGCCGTTGATTATCTGGTTCAGGGAACCATTTATCCGGATGTGATCGAATCCGGTCTCGGAAAGTCCGCAGTGATCAAATCTCACCACAACGTGGGCGGCCTTCCTTCCGTAGTTGACTTTAAGGAGATCATCGAGCCTCTTCGTCTTCTGTTCAAGGATGAGGTAAGACGTGCAGGTCTGGAACTTGGTATCCCCAAGAACCTGGTTAACCGCCAGCCCTTCCCCGGTCCCGGTCTCGGCATCCGTATCATCGGTGAAGTTACCGCCGAGAAGGTCCGCATGGTTCAGGAAGCCGATTATATTTACCGTGAAGAGAATGCCCAGGCCGGCATCGACGATCGTCTGGGCCAGTACTTTGCAGCTCTGACCAACATGCGTTCCGTAGGTGTCATGGGTGATTTCAGAACCTATGATTACGCCATTGCCCTTCGTGCCGTTGACACCTCAGACTTCATGACCGCCGAAGCCTCCGAGATCCCCTGGGATGTTCTGAAGAGAGTCACCACCAGGATCATCGGTGAAGTGAAGGGCGTAAACCGCGTACTCTATGACATCACCTCCAAACCTCCGGGGACCATCGAGTTTGAATAATGACCATATGAATAAAAGAAAACCGGGGCACTTCACATAAAGTGAATGCCCCGGTCTTTTAATATATCATTCACCCGCTACTCCGTATCGGGTTGGGCTCCAGACCTTCAAAAACAAGTTATAGACATCCTCTGAGTTCATGTATGACTTTACACAGCATACGCCCCATTTCAGTACATGTCCCTCCAGAACAAGCTCTTTTGGAACCCCTGCCGGAATATCGTCCCTGAAAAGAATCTCGTAGTCAAATCCGGCTTCTTTAAAATGAGCCTCCATCTCTTCTAATAGAGGGGCTCCGATGATGGTGTATGTGATGTGGTCTTCTCTTCTGATCATGGTATCGGCCTTTCTTTCAACACCCATTTCTGTTTGGGGTAATCTACATAGCAAACTCTACTTTTTAAATCATCCTTTTTTCCACAGGCAATCGATGTTACTTCCCCCTCTTCGATCATACGTTCCAATTCTGTGGCAATATCCCAGTCTCTATTGGAATTTATTATTTCTAAGTATGATACTCTTGGATTCTTTTTAATGGATTCAATAATCAATTCATTTATTTTCGGGACCAGTTTTCTGTCAGAATCTAACTTGTGCAGATTTCTGTTAAAGCAGCATCTTTTATAGTCAATCACCTTAAGAATTGTATAAGCTTCTTCCAGCATAACAGAATAAACATACTCTTCGTCAGGAAGAGAATATGTCGTCCATGAATAGCTGTCCAGCATTTTGGGAATTACGAATTGTCCCTCGAACCTGGTTATATAGGAGTCGGTAAATAACCCGTTTCTGATCTTAATAAGTTCCTCTGCACGTCGTGTCAGAAAGTATTCCAGATTTTTGTATTTATCTGATTCATTGAAAAAGTGGGAATAAATGAACATTACCAGTCCCTCCATACATGATCCGCATCAGAAATCTATCAATACATCTTGTACCAGTATCTTATATTTTCGGTGTTCTTCCCTTCCAAACCAGGTATCCTTCATGAAATGCTGCTACCGTCGCAATCAGACATACGACTACGGCGCCGATCCTGAAATCCAAGAAGGATAAAGTCAGTGGAAACAGGAACAACAGGCCTCCGGTCACCTTGTTTATGATTGAATGAACAGAGATGAACTCTTTCTGTTTGAGATATCCTGCTGCGATATTTGCAATCTTTATCAGCGCAACGATGGCAATCCAAGTATAAAGCCAGACAGGCATCGATAGTGCCGGAAGCAGTTTTATCAGGCACACCGCTACGAACACGATATCGGCGATCGTATCAAGTCTTGATCCAAACTCACTGACGCTGTCGGTTATCCTTGCCACAGTGCCATCGATCATATCCGAGATTCCTGCAACTATATATAACGCATAGAATGTTGGAGAGAGTGCCGGGCAGAACAGCAAAAGAGCACTGCACAATATTCTGATGCCGGTAAAAATATTTGCCATTTAACACCATTGCCCCGCTTCTATTTCGAACTACCCTTGAAAACACTATACCACAATATGCCTGTTCTTTCCATCCGATTTTCGGACCTTCATCAGCTTCGGATCACAGAAATAAAGTATCCTTTTCCCCTTGAGTATGGTATAATAGACAAGTACTGAACAGCCGGTATCTCATACGAAAAATAGGGGAGGTTATGTTTTATGAATGCAACTAACAAAACCACGATGTTTGACCGATGCTCTTCTACTTTTGGTTATCAAGAATTAGCATCATCACCCAATGGTAAAGCACTCACTGCATGTTATATGGATGTATTTAACCTCATAAAGGCTTACTATGACCAACCGGTTGATATGACGGAAGTATTTCAGGGGCCTGACAAAAAATGGTGCTGGTATCGGGATACAGTCGATTTTGCAAAATATCAGCTTAGTTGGGTCGATGCAGCCCGCGCTCTTTACTCAGTATATGATGACAGTCCACTGGCTTTTTTCCTAAACACCCATAAAGCCGGCGGAAGCCCTGATAGAGGATACATCACACCCACTCTTGATGCTGAATGCAGGAGAGGGGATTTTGTGAAGTTTTATGCGTCAAAAATTGAAGATCGAATCCATTCTACTGTAGATATTATCCCTAAGACTAAGAGCGATCGTGAAAAAGCATATATAATCTTTGAGAGTTTCATTTCGAATATGATCGTTTATGACCATCAAAAAGGGAATTGCGGATTTGTGGATATACCATCTCATTCAATTCTTGGTTTTGTCCGAAACAATGCGGCCGTATGCGAAGGCTTCGCAAAAAGTTATATGGCAATGATGAATTATGCGGGGATCCGAACAATTTGTGTGTGCGGTTATTCCTATTCCACTGGGAAACCGGTCAAGCATGCATGCAACTTTGTTTATCTTTCAGATGAAAAAAAGTGGATCGCTGTTGACGTAACTATCGGAGTAAACTCAAAAGGCAAGAACGGATTTAATTTGGACATGAGCTCCGGAGATTTCATTCCATATCCACCGGAAGAAATCAGAGGATTCGGGGAACCATATATCCATCAACCGACTTACCGGGATATATGGGCTAAACTTAGATAGTTAGAAAACGAATCTGACAAAGTGTAAGAAGACTGCTTTGAAGAACCATATTCTCGTGTCAATTCTTGAATCTTTATCTTTCTGTTCTTACGAAGAAGGCAAATTCGGATATATGACTTATCCGAAAGCCATGCTTTCACAGAAAGGAACAAAAGACATGAGAAAACATCAACTATTCTGCTTCGTCCTGGCACTCGCCTGTGTGACCTCGCCTGTGACGGCATCATCATCCGATGTATCGGGCAGATATTCTGATGATCAGACTGGAACCGGAAGTACATCCGATTCCTACGAGTGGCTGCAATCTAATCTGAAAAACAGTTCTTACGGTGACTTCGATACCTCGAAATTCCAGCTTGCGTCTGATTATCTGAAAGACTCCGATATCTCGGAACAATATCAGCAACTCGTGGATAATTTCCAGAAGAACGGCTGGGGATCGGAACGGCAGCTCGATTTTTCCACCGGGATCGAGAAGAACGATACACTGTTCGAACAGTTCGACCGCACCTTTTCGGGTTCCGGCGTAACGACTGCTCTGGAAAGCGAATCCCTCGATTTTGGTGCCCTGAAATCCGGCTGGATGTCACAGGGGTTACAGGAAAAACAGACGGCCTATGCAAACTTCCTCTCCGAATCCGCTTCCAACGAAGCGGAGTTTTCTGCGAATTGAAATTGAAATCGGCATTCATCCTGGCAAAGTGGAGATATATAATCCCGGATCATTTCCGGACGATCTGACGCCATTGGATTTTATATCACGGAATCTCCCGTCATATAAAAGAAATAGGCTTATTTTGGATATCTTGTTCAGAAGTAAAGATGTTGAAAAATCAGAAACCGGATTCCAACGTGTAAATGATTTTTGCAAACAGCAAAATGTAACGTGGAATTATAGAAAAGAGGCATATGGATTCTTCTTCGAATTTATCAGGACAAATGTCCAGATAAATGTCCAGATAAATGCGGAGCTTACAGA
>JAGACB010000237.1 GCA_017614345.1 Lachnospiraceae bacterium | reverse complement strand
TTGCTGATGGCGAAAAAAAATGTAATCAAATCCGGTTTTTTTACGAGTATAATAGTGAAAAGACTTTTAGTATGATGGGAGGAGCATAAGTGTGAAGGATGATGAAATAGTTGATCTGTTTTGGAAAAGGGATGAGAACGCGCTTGTTGAATCCCAAAGAGTCTACGGCAATTATTGTATGCATATTGCTCGAAACATTCTTTTCAATGAACAGGATTCAGAAGAGTGTTTTAATTCCGTGTTGCTTGCTGCGTGGGAAAGCATACCGCCGCAGAAACCACAAAACCTAAAAACATATCTTGGACGACTTGCGAGGATTATTTCTTTTGATTATGTCAGAAGAAAAAATATGAAAAAGAGAATTCCGGAAGAAGCCTTAACGCCTATTGATGAACTTAGGGATGTATTTGGGAGCTTTGATGTTGAATCTGCCGTAGAGGAGGAAGAACTGTCTCATTTGATTTCAGTTTTTCTTCGATCTTGTAAGGAAGATGAGCGCAATATCTTTGTCAGGAGATATTGGTATTATGATTCTGTCAACGAGATTTGCTCCAGGTATGGGTATGGAAAAAGTAAAGTTACCGTGAGCCTCAAGAGGACGAGGGATAAGCTCGTTCAATATTTAATGAAGGGAGGGTACAACCTGTGAAAATGGATACCATTAACCGTGTTATCGGTGAAATTGATGATGACATTATCGAAATGGCAGAAAAAAAATCAAAGGTAAAACCTCATAAGGCATCGTGGGTCAAATGGGGTTCCATAGCTGTTGCTCTTGTCATTATATTATCAGTAGTTTATATTTTTGTCAGTGTGTTTAGACAGCGTCCCATAGTTAATCCGAGTTCCCCTTCTCAGCCTGATCATAATGTTGTTGGGAAAGTATCTGAAACGGAATCGGAGTCTGATCATAATGTTGTTGGTGAAGTATCCGAATCGGAATCAGAGCCTAGTCAGATGACAACGATGATTGTTTCTTCGGATTTCAAGGGGTATACGGAGTATTCTGAGATGATTGATGATGCTTCTCTTGTTGTCAGCGGAGAGGTGACAGCAGTCAGAAACGAGAATCTGAAGTTTCCTGACGGATCTTCCATTCCTCATCAGATTTATACGATTCAGGTAGATCAGGTGTACAAAGGAGAAATGAACGAGCGCCTTTTGGAGTTTAAGATGCTTGGCGGAACACGTGAGGATGGTGTCAAAGTTGTGTGCGTGTCTGCACCTGTCTTGAATGTCGGTGACAGAATATTTACCTGCCTCATGACATTTTCTGATAGTTATGCGGAACCTTTGAATTACGATCAGGGAGTACTCGCAATGGATCAAAACGGGAGTGTCATGTGGAAGGGCGAGAGCATCGTGCCTGAAAAGAATTGAAACAAAGTGAATGAAAGACATAACAGAGTTTTTACCCCCCAAGCAGGATATTGATTTCTGCCTGGGGGTGATTTATTATGTTGATTAGACAAGAAACCATCATGTGACTTGAGACATCGAAAGGAAAATGAAATGGCTTACAGCGAAACGGTCAAGAACTTTAACCGGATCCGGGATGATATGAGACAGTTTTATGTCTACGGATTCAAGAGCCGCGACGAGTATACGAAGAAGAGCGGCCGCTCTTATGATGATGAGCGCAGAAGGCTGGAAAGCTGGCTGGGGGATTATGTGCAGTTTCGGCAGACTCCCGAGAAGAAGACCGTGTTCCTTTCCATTGACAGCCGGATCACTCACCACAATCCTCTGTACAAGGCATGGAAGACCAAGAGCTTCACGGAGGGGGACATTACCCTTCATTTCCTGCTGATGGATATTCTGGCAGAGGGAACATTTTCCTTAAGTGAGATCGCAGACCGGGTGGATGAGATGCTGTCGGAGTTTACGGAGCCGAAGACCTTTGACGAATCCACGATCCGAAAAAAACTGAAGGAATATGAAAAGGAAGGGATCGTTCTTGCCGAAAAGCGGGGAAAGACCATGTATTACAGTCGCCCGCCCATGGAGGAGCTTCCCTCAAGGGATGTGCTGGATTTCTTTTCCGAGACGGCTCCCTGCGGAGTGATCGGATCATTTCTCCTGGATAAAACGGAAGAGGGGGATGATCTCTTCGGTTTTAAGCACCATTATATCACATCCGCTCTCGACAGTGAGATCCTGTGTGCCCTGTTTCCGGCCATGAGTGAAAAGCGGATGGTCACCCTGAAGCTGGTCAACCGCATGGAGAAGGATCTGAAGCCGGAAGAGGTGGTGCCTCTGCAGGTCATGATCAGCGTGCAGAACGGACGGCAGCATCTGATGGCTTACGTTCCGAGGTTGGACCGGATCCGGTCCTATCGCGTGGATTATATCGTTTCAGTGAAAACCGGGGACGTCTGTGAACGGTATGATGAGCTGCTTAATACCTTCCGCTCCATGCAGTCTCACATCTGGGGTGTAAGCACCCAAGGGCAGACCGGAAGCCGGATGGAGCATGTGGAGTTTACGGTACGCTACCGGGATAATGAGCAGTTCATCCACGAGAGACTGGAACGGGAGAAGCGGTGCGGAACCGTGGAACGCCTTGACGGGAACACCAGCCGTTTTTCGGCGGATGTATATGATGTCAGGGAAATGTTCACCTGGATCCGGACCTTTCTTTGCCGGATCACCGAGATCCGTTTTTCAAACGAGGAACTGGAACAGGCTTTCCGGGAGGATCTGGAACGGATGTACCGGATGTATGAGATCGAATAAAGGACAGATCTGAACCCGATCTGTATATGATAGGCAGAGATCGTAGCTGAGTCCCGGCAGAAAGGAGGTGTCGCAGATGCTCTTCAGTGAATTATACAGTACGTACTATAATGCAGTAGCCCGGATCCTTCGTTCTGCGGCGGAGCGCCCCGTTGATAAGAAGGAGCTTCAGCGGCTCATCTTGGAAAATGCCTTCGGGGAAAGCCTTCTGACCATTGAACCGGCACTTTCGGAAGGCCGGTGGCAGCTCCTGCTTCCCGGCGGAAGCTCTGTTTTGGAGAAGGCACCGGAGATGCCTCTTACCACGCTGCAGAAGCAGTGGGTGAATGCCATTTCCCTGGATAAAAGAATGAGGCTCTTTACGGATGAGCCGGTCCTTTATCCGGATGTGCCGCCTCTCTTTACGGAGGATATGATCACGGTGACGGATCGCTACAGCGACGGAGATGATTATGAGGATGAGGCCTACCGGAAGCGGTTTCGGTTGATCCTTTCGGCGATACGCAAGGAGCAGCTCCTTCGGATCACTACGGAAAACCGGAGGGGGCGGCTTGTGAAGCGGGTGATCCTGCCATTATCCCTGGAGTATTCGGAGAAGGATGACAAGTTCCGGCTGATTGCTTCGGGAAAGCCGGACGGAGGCACCTACAATCTCTCCAGGCTTAAGTCCTGTTCTCTTTATAACGGGGAGTACTGGAAGGAAGACATGAAGACTCATACAGTGAAGATGCGGAAGGTGACCTTTGAACTGTATGATGAGAGAAATGCATTGGAGCGCTCGCTCCTTCATTTTGCACATTTTGAAAAGGAAGTAGAGAGACTTGATGAAAAAAAATATCTGGTCACCATCAGTTATGATCGGGATGATGAGACCGAGATGGTGATCCGGCTTCTTTCCTTCGGCCCCATGGTACGCGTTACCGGTCCGGACCGCTTTACGGAGCTGATCCGGGAGAGACTGAGAAATCAAAAAGAATTGTTCGGGTAAGGCAGATGATAATAAAAAATCATCTGCCTTTTTGTGTTCGAACCTTTTTTTCCGTGATTTTCATTCTTCATCCGTATAGAATGGGCAATGTGAAGATCAGAAATGATTCACGAAAGGAAGACGCACACAGCAAACAATCTTGGAGGACTTTTTATCCCGAAAAAAGAAGGCGTCTTGTAAAAAAAGCACCAACAGCAATCAACGAGTTGGACTTTCATGTCAGGAGTCCGGAAACCGGGAGGTGCATTGCCTTCCATAGGACCGGATATATATGAACGAACGGTGCTTTGTTTAAAAATACGTCAGGAGGAGAAAGACATGACGAACTTTTTGGAAAAATCAATGAATATGACTCTGACCGAGAACGGAGCAGTAACCTATGAGTCTACAGGTTCGGACTGTCTGGATCTTTTTGCAACGGTGGGTGGACTCAGAAATGCCCGAGAGGAAGAGGTGGTAAAGCGGTTTATCCGTGCGTATGCGGAGGATCCCGATACTGCCATGAAGCTCCTGTTTTATGCAAGAGACGTCCGCGGCGGTCTCGGTGAGCGTCGCGTATTCCGGATCATCTTCGGCTGGATGGCAAAGCATCATCCCGAGTCGGTCCGCAAAAATCTTGAATATGTGGCGGAATTCGGCAGATATGATGATCTGCTGGTTCTCTTCGGTACTCCCTGCGAGGAGGAGATGACAGGGTGCCTTAGGAAGAGATTCGAGGCGGATCTGGCAGCCCTTGCCGAAGGCAGAAGTGTATCTCTGCTGGGCAAATGGCTCCCTTCCGTGAATGCATCGAACCGGGAGACCGTAAAGAATGCAAGGAAGCTGGCGAAGGCCTTCGGTCTGTCCGAAGCGGAATACAGAAAGAAACTGACCGCTCTTCGGGCAAGGATCCGGATCCTGGAAAATAATCTGAGAGAGAAGGATTATTCTTTCGATTATTCCGCCCAGCCTTCGAGAGCCATGTTCAAATATCAGAAAGCATTCATCCGTAATGACGGAGAACGCTATCGGGAATTCCTTTCCCGGGTAAGCAAAGGGGAAGCAAAGCTTCATGCGGACCATGTGGCCCCCTATGAGCTTGTGGAGCCTTATCTGAAGGGATATACCTTCGCCGGTGTCACCGGACTCAAAGCCATGACTCCCGAAGAGAAGCAGGCTTTGAATGCTACCTGGGAGTCCCTCCCTGATTTCGGCGGCCGGGAAAATGCCCTTGCGGTCATCGATACCTCCGGCTCCATGTATATGACGGATCACCCTATGCCTGCGGCAGTGGCACTCTCTCTGGGACTGTACTTCGCAGAGCGTAATCAGGGTGCGTTCCGAAATCAGTTTATCGAGTTTTCACAGAAACCTCAGCTCATAACGGTGAAGGGCGAGACCTTCGTGGACCGCCTGGAATACGTTTCGAGCCTCTGCGAAGTGGCAAATACCAACCTGGAGGCGGTATTTGATGCAGTCCTTCTTGCAGCCGTGGCGAATGATGTAAAGCAGGAGGAAATGCCCGCAAAGCTCATCATCATCTCGGATATGGAATTCGATTTTTGCGTGGAGGGAGCATCTTCCACGAATTTCGAAGCTGCCAAGAAGAAATATCAGCGTTACGGCTATCGACTTCCCGAAGTGATCTTCTGGAACGTACAAAGCCGAAACAGACAACAGCCTGTAAGACAGAATGAGCAGGGTGTGGCTCTGGTGTCCGGAGCAACCCCCAGGCTGTTTGAAATGATCGCCGGCGGAAATCTGTCTCCTTACCGGTTTATGATGGAAATATTAGGCGGGGAACGCTACGAGAAGATTTCGGCATAAGCGTTCCCCGGAAAGGAATGGTTATGTTTGAGATCAAAGGAAAAATGAATTCGGCCGTCTGCTATGCTACCGTGGTAGAGGATGAGGCAGTAGAGCAGATCCGCCGGATGTGTGATTATTCGCTTACGTCGGGAAGCCGGATCCGGATCATGCCGGATGTGCATGCCGGAAAGGGTTGCACCATCGGAACTACTATGACGGTAACGGATAAGGTATGCCCGAATATCGTGGGTGTGGACATCGGCTGCGGTATGTATACCGTAAAGATCAATGAGAGGGAGATCGATCCGGCCAAGATCGATGAGGCCTGCCACTTCATTCCTTCGGGAATGACTACCTGGGAGGGCCGGATCGAGCGGTTCGATCTGACGGGCCTCAAGTCCTATCGGTCCTTAAGGGATACCAAGCGGCTTGAGCGCTCCCTCGGGACTCTGGGAGGAGGAAACCACTTTATCGAGGTGGACCGGTCTTCTGACGGTTCCTATTACCTGGTGATCCACTCCGGTTCGAGAAACTTGGGGAAGCAGGTGGCAGAGCTCTATCAGCAGCTTGCCGTTGACCTTCATATGGGAAAAGAGGAGTACTACAAGAAGAGAGAGGAGATCATCCGGACCTATAAGGAGGAGGGAAGAAAGACCGAGATCCAGCCTGCGTTAAAAGCCCTGGAGAAGGAGTTTGTGACTCAGGAGCTGGATGCTCCGGAGGATCTGTGCTGGTTGTACGGAAGCTTTCTGGAGGATTATTTAAATGACGTGGAGATCTGCCAGAGATTTGCCAGAAGAAGCCGTGAGCTGATGGCCGGGATCATCTTAGAGAGATGCGGCCTCACAGCGGGAGAGAGCTTCCATACCATCCACAACTATATTGATACCAAGGAGATGATCCTCAGAAAGGGAGCCATTGCCGCCCATGAGGGCGAGAAGGTCCTGATCCCCATCAATATGAGGGACGGTGTGGTCCTGGCAACCGGAAAGGGAAACCCGGAGTGGAACTACTCCGCACCTCACGGTGCCGGCCGGATCATGTCCCGGACCCGGGCAAAGAATACCCTGGACATGGAGGCATACCGGAAGGCCATGGAGGGAATCTATTCCACCTCTGTCAACGAGAAGACTCTGGACGAGGCGCCCATGGCTTACAAGTCCTTAGAGGATATCATCGGTGTGATCAGCGAGTCCGTGGATATCATTGATATCATGAAGCCGGTATTCAACTTCAAGGCCTCAGATGATGAGGTACCATGGAAGAAGAAACCGAAGATGTGAAGAGAATGGTTTTTCACCGGCTCTTGTTGATCAGATCGAAGTGAAGAAAAAGAACCGCAAAGCCTCATGAACATTTGCCTGCCACCGGAAAATATCAGTGGCAGGCATTTTGTTTGTGATAAGATCCGGCGTTCACATTTTTTTCACAAAATAATTAGCACTCACCTCTTGACAGTGCTAACAAAGCGTGCTATAACACAGGTATAACAAATAGAGCAAGAGAGACTGAAAGGCGGAAGGTATACGGACAGATAAGGGCCGAGAGATCCGCCACCCGAAGTATCCCTGACTCAAATACAAAGGAGGAATGACTTATGTTGATGCCCAGTATTTTAAATGACAAGAATTGGTTTGGTGATTGGTCTCCCTTTGAAACTCTGGAGCAGGATTTCTTTGGAAGGACTCCTTCAGGAAGAGCGGGAACCGTGACAATGAAGACGGATATCAAG
The DNA here is from genome assembly GCA_017614345.1 of Lachnospiraceae bacterium. Lineage (GTDB taxonomy): Bacteria > Bacillota > Clostridia > Lachnospirales > Lachnospiraceae > JAGACB01. The sequence continues at coordinate 27,305 of JAGACB010000237.1, read as the reverse complement.
GAATCCGAAGACGGCTATGAACTGAGTATAGATCTTCCGGGATTTCAGAAGGAAGAGGTCAGTGCAGAACTGGAGCGCGGTTACCTGACCATCACTGCCACGAAGAACGAAGAAAAGGAAGATAAGGATGCCCAGGGTAAGTACCTTCGCAGAGAGCGTTACAGCGGCAGCTGCAGACGGAGCTTCTATGTAGGTGATCATTACGGTCCTGAAGACATTCAGGCTGCTTTTGAGAACGGTGTTCTGAAGCTGACACTGCCGAAGAAGACCAAGCAGATCGAGGAGAAGAAGACCATTACCATCGGCTGATCTCCTGATCCGAAGGTGTAAGGCACCATTTCCCTGAAAGTCGGTTCCGGACTGAGTCCGGACATAAAGCTTAAGTTCAATCATTGATAGAGTGCGGAGACCGCAGCATTAACGGAGAGATACCGTGATGCTGCGGTTTCGTATGCAGTCCAAAGGAATGCAAACGCTTTTTTCGACGTTACATTTTGCTTCGAAAGTGTTTTCTCAGCGGTTCCGGCATCGGTTGCGATATTAATAAAATAAGAAAAAGCCTTGACGGGGATCGGCTCATGGATTAAACTGACATCTGAGAACAGAGAAAAAAAGCCGGAGGGTTCATTTTCCTTTCTGAAGAGAAAGAGAAGAGATGAGACCTGCGGCTCAAAAGGGAGAGACAGATGAAAACTGGTCTGGTATTGGAAGGCGGAGCCATGAGAGGATTATTCTCCGCCGGGATTTTGGATATTCTGATGAGGGAAGAGATCACGGTGGACGGAACGGTGGGAGTTTCTGCCGGTGCGTGCTTCGGATGCAATTATAAATCAAAGCAGGTGGGAAGGGCTATCCGCTATAATCTGGAATATTGCAACGATCCCAGGTTTTGCAGTATGAAGTCCCTGCGGAAAACGGGGGACCTTTACGGTGCGGAGTTCTGCTACCATGAGATCCCGGAGAAGCTGGACCTGTTTGATTATGAGACCTATCAGTCGAATCCCATGGTATTTTATGTGTGTGCCACGGATATCAATACCGGAACGCCGGTTTATCCCCGGCTTGATAAATGTGACTGGGAGGATCTGGAGTGGATGAGAGCATCGGCCTCCATGCCTCTGGTGTCCAATATCGTGAAGGTGGGCGGCTTAGAGCTGCTGGACGGAGGAATGTCGGATTCCATCCCTCTCCGGTTTATGCAGGAGAGCGGCTACGAGAAGAACGTGGTGGTACTGACTCAGCCCCGGTCCTATGTGAAATCCAAGAACAAGGCACTGCCCTTTATCCGGATCAAGTACCGGAAGTATCCGAAACTGATCGAAGCCATCGAAAGACGGCAGGATGTCTATAACGAAACCCTGGAATATATCCGTCAGGAAGAGAAGAAGGGGACTGTTCTGGTGCTGGCGCCTGCAGAGGCCCTTCCCGTGGAGCGGGTATCTCATGACAAGGTGGCCCTTCAGGCCTGCTATGATGAGGGCATCCGTGTGGGAGAGGAAAATATCGAAAAGATCAGGGCGTTCTTGGCTGAATAACTGAATAGAAAAGACTTGCGACAGAAAGTTCATTGTGGTATTATGACGAAGGTTAGCGTATGCTAACTCAAAAAACAAAGGCAGGCATAACGGAAATCCGGATCCTTGCTGCAAAAGGACCTGAGGAGGCAGAAGGATTTTCCATCTGTACAGTTTCCGGAAAATGCACTATAATGTTAAAGGAGAACACCACTATGATGAAACTGGTACTGGTAAGACACGGAGAGAGCGAGTGGAATAAGGAGAATCGTTTCACGGGCTGGACGGATGTGGAGCTGAGTGAAAAAGGTATGGAGGAGGCAAAGGCCGCAGGTCAGATGCTGCTTGACGCAGGCTTTGATTTTGACGTCTGCTACACCTCTTATCTGAAGAGAGCCATCCATACTCTGAACAACATCCTGGATACCATGGATCGTGCATGGCTTCCCGTGATCAAGTCCTGGAAGTTAAATGAGCGTCACTACGGCAGTCTGCAGGGACTGAACAAGTCTGAAACCGCAGAAAAGTACGGAGAAGAGCAGGTCAAGATCTGGAGACGTTCCTTTGATGTGAAGCCCCCTGTACTCGATCCGGCCGATCCCAGAAGTGCCGTCAATCAGGAGATGTACCGTGACGTGGATCCTTCTCTCCTTCCGGACAATGAAAGTCTGGAGACCACCATTGAGCGCGTGATCCCTTACTTTGAGGAAGTGATCAAGAAGGATATGCTCTCGGGAAAGCGTGTGATCATTGCCGCTCACGGCAATTCACTGCGGGCACTGGTGAAGTATTTTGACAAGATGGACAATGAATCCATCATCGGAGTGAATATTCCTACCGCCACTCCGCTGGTTTATGAGTTTGATGATGATTTTAACGTGATCAGATCCTACTATCTCGGCGATCAGGAGGCTCTGGCAAAGAAGATGGAAGCGGTTGCAAATCAGGGAAAGAAGCAGTAAAAGAACATTTTCCTGCGTTCTGCATCCGGGAAGGTTTTTTGTATGGGGATGAAAGAGAAAAATACAGAGCCCACTAAGTTTATGGGGCTCGGAATGCAGAATGCAAATGATACTTTTTCCTCGATGTACGGCTCGGATGAGGGGCAGAAGGTGGAGATCCGTGAGGAGGATGCTGCCATCATGGAACGGATGATGAATGCCGGTTCCGGATGGGGAGATCTGGAGCAGCTTCCCGATCATCAGACGGACTTTACCGGGCTGACTCCTGCAGAGCTTGACAGCCGGGGAGAGGAACTTCAGTATTATTACGATAAGGCATTTTCCACCGGAGATGCGGAAAGCTGCCGGACTGCCATGGAGATTGCGGGAGGTCTTTCGAGAGTCGGCTACGGAAACGCTGCAGAGCAGTACCGTTCTTTGGAACTGAAGTATCGGCAGATCCGTGACAAGGCTTATCAGGAGGCGCTTCAGCTTCAGAACGTGGCCAAAAAACCACAGGATTTTCAGAAGGCCTATGAGGCGTTTTCTTCTACCGAGCTGGTGGGCTTCAGGGACTGTGATTCCCGGGCCAAGCTGTGTCTCGGCCGGACGGTCAAGACCGGCCCTACGGCCATGGAGGATCTGAAGAATACCATGACGGCGCCGAAAACGGTCCGGATCCATCTCGGGTTTCTGGGCTTTGAGGAAAATAAGAGGATCATCGGGATTGTTGTAGTTGGTGCGATCATCATCACTGTATTCTTTGTGATGGCAGTGGTGGGTTTCTCCACCGGAGGTGTGGGTTTTATCCGCTGGGTGGACAAAATGTTTCAGGCAATGCCGTAATTTCAACCGATCATAAGAAACAGTAACGGGACAGTCACGCATTTGAAGCGGACTGTCCCGATTTTTGTTTTATGAATCTGTTTTACTGAGCATTCTCGATCTTGCGGTTCTGAAGGAAGCGGTGGATCCGCTCGGAAGGATTCAGAAGATCCTGAACGCTGACGTTGTGGTTCAGGTGATCGATCAGCAGGGCGATGTACTTGGAAACATCTACATTCACATAGTAAGGACGGGAGAGGAGCTCAGGTGTCTGATAGATCAGATTGGTGGTGAGCACCTTGTCGATGAGACCGTTCTGATATGCCTCGTCAAAGCGGGTGAGACCGTTGGTGAACAGACCGAAGGTGGCTGCCACGAAGATCCGGCCGGCTTTGCGGCGCTTCAGTTCTCTGGAAACATCCATCATGCTGTCTCCGGAGGAGATCATGTCATCGATGATCAGAACGTCCTTGCCCTCTACGTCAGAGCCTAAGAACTCATGGGCAATGATGGGATTGCGTCCGTCCACAACCTTGGAGTAATCTCTGCGCTTGTAGAACATACCTGCGTCAAGATTCAGGTGGTTGGAGTAGTTGATGGCACGGTTCATACCGCCTTCATCAGGGCTGATGATCATCATGTGCTCCGGATCCGGATGAAGGTCCGGGGTGGAGTTGAAGAGTGCCTTGATGAACTGGTAGGTACAGGGAACGCTCTCGAAGCCTTTTAACGGGATCGCATTCTGGACACGGCTGTCATGAGCATCAAAGGTGATGATATTTTCCACACCCATGTCTACAAGCTCCTGAAGAGCCATGGCGCAGTCAAGAGATTCTCTCTTGGTACGCTTGTCCTGACGGCTTTCATAAAGGAAGGGCATGATCACGTTGATACGTCTTGCCTTGCCTCCTACCGCCATGATGATCCGCTTCAGATCGGAATAGTGATCGTCGGGAGATTTGTGATTGATGTTGCCCCAGAGGGGATAGGTTACGGAATAGTTGCAGACATCTACCATGATGAAGACGTCCTGTCCGCGGACGGACTGCTCCAGCACACATTTGGACTCACCGCTGCCGAAACGGGGCAGGGAAGCATCTACAATGTAGGAGGGTCTGCTGTAATTGAGAAAAGAAAGCTGATCGGCAGTTTTTTTCTTACGTTCGTTTCTCCACATGGCGATATAGGCATCTACCTTTTCGCCCAGGAACGAACAACTGTCAGTGGTGATCAGACCAAGAGGTCCGACGGGGATCGTTTTCAGTAAAGCGCTGTCATCCATCTTCGGAAGTCCTTTCATTTCAGTTCGTTTGACCAGATTCAGAGTTGCAATGAAAAGGCATGGTAGCCTTCAGCGTTCTTTATGTTAACCTACGAAACCAGTTTCTGTCAAGTGTCCAAACTGCCGTTTTTCCGGCTCGGAAGTTTCGGTTTTCCGTGGTTTTTGCCAACAACCGGTGAGGAACTACCGGTTCTGCTTTCTTGAGAGCATCCGCACATCCGCACCTGCCGTCTGCAGGATCTTGTAGCCGGAGAAGAGTCTGGAACTGATCCGTTCCGTATAGCTGTCACGGATGGCCTGCATGCTGAGATTGGTGGTGATCAGGGTTCCCTTCTGCCTGGTCTGGCGATCGTCAATGACGGTGAAGATCTTGTTGATGGTGAAGGAATTCGGCATCTCCGTTCCAAGATCGTCAATGATCAGCAGATCGCATTCGAAGAGATAGTGGCGAAGCTCGTCCGCACTGAATTCCTCCTGATCCGCAAAATTATCCTCGTGGTTGTAACGATAGCGGTTTCTCTGCTGCTCCTCAAAGACCTCGATGAGCTGCGTGGCGCTTAAGCGGATCACGGAAAAGCCGGAGGAGAGGAGCTGATCTGCAACACAGTGTGCCAGGAAGGTCTTTCCCGTTCCGGTGGGACCGGTGATCAGAAGAGAGAGGGAAGGATCCTTCGGAAAATCCTTGGCAAACCGTTTGCAGGTTTCCAGATTGTATTTCATCAGTTCATAGATGCTGATGTTGTTGACGGGGTCGATGTCTTCCTTGGAGTAATAGTCTAAAGAAAATGTCCGGAAATTCTCCCGCTCGACGATGCGGCTTAAGTTGGAACTCTCATAGACCATCTCAATGGCCCGCTTCTGAAAACAACGGCAGCGGCTTCCGTCAAGAAGGCGGCCGGTGTCCTTGCAGTCCGGGCAGTCATAGCGGAGATCCTCATAGTCAGCCGGATATCCGTGGGAGAGGAGCAGTTCCTTTTTTTGCTGAAGAAACTCTTCCGTAGCCTTCTGGTAACGGTCCATTTCCTCTTCGGAGCTGTCAAAGATCTTTTTGATCATCTCAGCCCGGAGAGCTGCCTGTTTACTTTCCAGTTCGGCCAGCTCCGGGATCTTGTCATGGACCTCTTCGATCCGGGCATTCTGCTCTCTGAGCTGACGGTAACGGATCTGATCATAGAGATTCATGATCCGGTCGTATTGTGAGTTACTGAGGCTCATATTTCGGTTCCTTTCGGGAAATGATCATTCTTCACTTTCGGATCCTTCGGGATCTTCGGAAAAACGGATCCGGAGCAGATCATTATAGGACTCCGGAGATTCCTTCCGTTCGGTGAAGTTGTGCATGGTGGTCTTTCTGGGACGGGGGGCATCCTGCTGCTCCTTATGGGCCTGTCTCTGAGCCTTGCCCTTGTTCCGGAAGTCCTCCAAGGCCTGCAGGGCTTCGGCTTCCGTCCGGATCTTTTTCTCGCTCCACTGCTTCAGGATCGCATCTGCATAATCCAGGCTGCTGTGGCCGTTCTTGGCTGCCTCGTCAAGGGCAATGACCAGCACCTCCTGAGGGATCTTGTATTCATCTCTCCAACGATCCACGTAAGGCACGTGAACGGGAAGGATCTCTCTGATGCCCAGGTGTCTCTGGATGGTCAGTTCATATTCCCGGCGTGCGGAATCCTTCTTCCTTTTGGCGAGGAGCTCCCGGGGTTCCTGATCGCTCTTGTAGCCCTTGGTCTTCCATTCCTTGGCGATCTTGTCCAGGTAATTGAAGCTGATGTTTTCTCTTCCCTTCAGGTCAATGTAGTACTCGAAGAGGCAAATGGTCAGATCGAAATTCTGGCCTAACATCATATAATAATCTCTGGTTTTTTCTTCTTCTCTGCGGGTCATGGGGCGACCGATGTATTCTTCGATCACATTTACCACCAGATCTGCTTCCTTGGGGTCCCTGGGATCCTGCAGCAGATGCGGCAGTTCTTCGGGCTCCGGAACGGGAGCGGGGGTAACCTTAAGCGGTGAAGTGCTTCCGGAATGACCGGTGATCATGCTGCGGATGGCCTCGGGAGAAGTCTGCTCACCTCTGGATACGGAAGCCACCGTTCCCCAGCCGTTCAGGCCCTGAGTCACATGGGATTCATAAGGAAGAACGGGAGTGTGGCTCTCCTCAAGAGAAGCCTTGACGGGATCAGCCGAAGAGGGTTCTGCGGCGGAGCCGGAAGAGATCTCCGGAAGCTTCTGACTGAAGCGGGAACCGGAAGCCTTAGCACCGGCGGAAGCTGCTCCTGAAGCAGATTCTGCAGACAGTTCTTCTGTCTCGGATCCGATCTGTTTGGATCCGGTCTGCCCGGACTTATTCTCAGAGCGGGCTGTACGGGATGCAGAACGGGAGGTGCTTACCTGTGCGGACTCATCCTGATCTGCAGCAGGCGCAGAGTCCTTCTCCCATGCGGGCAGCAGAGTCAGAGAGCAGGGTTCCCCCTTTTCATCTGTCTCCATCTCGATGAGGGAAGAGCGCTGAAGATAGGAAAGACCGCGCAAAAGATCACGCTCACTGCATTCGAACAGGTCTGCCAGTGCAGGGAGCGAGAATACTTCACGATTCTGGGTCAGGTATACGAGATAAAGGTAAAGCTTCAGGTAATCACCCTTCATAGAGGGCATATATTCCGTGATAAAAGAAGCCGGCAGCGTTACATACTGCTGGCTGAGTCTGTTTGAGATCCGAAATTCCGGCATTGTTTCCACCATCCTACAAGTTACTGTTTGTCAAACCGCCGTAAAGATTTCATGTTTACGACGATTGCTCGCTGCCCTTCTGGCAACAAACTGACAGGTAATGTTTGCCAAACAGCAAACCATTCTTAATACGCGAAAATCAGTATACCATAATTCCGAATTTTGTCAAACGCCGGAGGGGCGAAAGTCATTGTGGATAAACGTTTTTCAGTGTATACATAACAAATGTGAGGCTTACGATATTTTGCTAAAATAATCATCCAGAAAACAGGGTAAGGCAAGGTATAGCAAAGACCTTTTTCGAGGTCCCTTTTCTTTTTCACGGGAAAAAGTTATCCACATCTTTTCGGAGGGATTTCTCCGAAAAAAATGTGGATAATGTGGATATCGTGGATAACTATTCTTCGAGGAACCGATCACCAATTTTATCAACGTCTCCCGCCCCTACCGTTATCAACAGATCACCGTTGATACAATTTTTTGATAAAAATTTTAAAATCTCATCAAAGGACGGAAGAGAGATCACATGTTCGGATCCTTTTGCCTTGACTGCCTCCGCCAGAAGGTCACTGCTGACCCCTAAGGTGTCGGTTTCACGGGCTGCATAAATGGGAGCCAGCACCAGCTGATCCGCATGGGAGAGGACCTCGGCAAAGTCGTCGAAGAGCTCCTTGGTACGGGTATAGGTGTGGGGCTGGAATACGCAGACCACACGCTTGTGGGGATATCTTGCCGCAGAGGCAAGGGTGGTGGCGATCTCCGTGGGGTGATGAGCGTAGTCATCAATGACGGTGACACCGTTTTTGGTCCCCTTCAGTTCAAAGCGGCGCTTTGCTCCGGAAAAATGAGAGAGGGCCTTGCAGACGGTCTCTGCAGGAATGCCGTAGGAATCGCAGAGCGCAAAGGCTGCAAGAGCATTTCCCACGTTGTGGATCCCGGGAACTTCCAGGGAAATGTGTCCGAGGCAGACCTCTTCACTGTCTGTGTGATGCATCACGTCAAATGCGGCATAGCCACGCTCGTCAAAGGTGATGTTTTCGGGATACCATTCTCCGCCCTTTTCGGGAGAGGAGTAGGTGATGATCTTACAGGAAAGGCCTTTGGTGAGCTCCTCGAGACGGGGGATGGCCGCATTGATGACCAGAGCGCCTCTTTCGGGGATCAGATCCGCGAAACGGCGGAAGGAATGACGGATATCCTCCAGGTCTTTGAAGAAATCGAGATGGTCTTCTTCAATATTTAATATGATCTCATCCGTGGGCTGCATGGAAAGGAAGCTGTTGGTGTATTCGCAGGCTTCCGCAGCCAGATATTCGGAACCGCCGATACGGATGTTGCTCTTGATGGGGCCGAAAAAGCCGCCGATAAACAGTGTGGGATCCGTGTCCGCATCCAGCAGGACCTGGCTCACCATGGAAGTGGTGGTGGTCTTTCCGTGGGTTCCGGCAATGCCCACCGCATGCTTGTAGCCGGCCATGATCTGGCCTAAGATCTCGCCCCGGGTCAGGAGGGGAAGGTTCTTCTCCTTGCAGGCTGCAAATTCGGGGTTGTCCGGGTGAATGGCTGCGGTATAGACCACAACGTCAATGGGGTGATCTAAGTTCTCCGCCTTCTGACCTATATAAATGCGGATCCCCTGAGACTCCAGTTCTTTCGTTAATTCGGATTCACGGCTGTCTGAGCCGGAAACGGTAAAGCCGTCCCTTTTTAATAGGGTGGCAATGGCACTCATACTGATCCCGCCTATGCCGATGAAGTGGACACTGGCAGGGTGCTTCGGATCGATCTGATACATGATGATCTCCTTGCATTTTTCGGCTTGCCGGAATATGTCTCAGGCCGCCGGATTTTAAGAAAAAACAGGCAGGAAAATGTCCTGCTCCGAGTGAATTATATCATTAAAAGAAAGAAACGCAACGAAAAATGTGCCTGTTTGTGTAATTTGAGTATTTTTTTGTGAGAAAAATGCTGATTTTTGTATATTTTTGAAAGATTGTTGTTTTATTTTATAGGGTTTGGTGTTATAATGTTCACAGGTCGCGGCGGAATTATTGACGCCGTGAAAGAGTATTCGTCCAGACATCTAAGATGGACAGAGTAGGGGTGATACAATTGATCAAAAAAGAAATGATAGCAATGCTGCTTGCCGGAGGACAGGGAAGCAGACTTGGCGTCCTCACTTCGAAGGTCGCAAAGCCGGCGGTTGCGTTCGGCGGAAAGTACCGGATCATCGATTTCCCTTTGAGCAACTGCATTAATGCGGGAATTGATACCGTGGGCGTTTTGACACAGTACCAGCCGCTTAGATTGAACACGCATATCGGCATCGGTATTCCGTGGGATCTTGACCGTAATATCGGAGGTGTAACCATCCTCCCGCCCTATGAGAAGAGCACCAACAGTGAGTGGTATACCGGTACGGCCAACGCCATTTACCAGAATATCGACTACATTGATTCCTTTAATCCGGACTATGTTCTGATCCTGTCCGGAGATCATATCTATAAGATGGACTATGAAGTGATGCTGGAATATCACAAGTCCAACAATGCGGATCTGACCATTGCGGCTATGCCCGTTCCCATTGAGGAAGCAAGCCGTTTCGGCGTGGTGATCACGGATGAGACAAACCGCATCACCGAGTTCGAGGAGAAGCCTGCACATCCCAGAAGCAATCTTGCTTCCATGGGTATCTATATCTTCACCTGGTCCGTTCTGAGGGATGCGCTGAAGGCCAATAAGGATCAGCCTTCCTGTGACTTCGGTAAGCACGTGATCCCGTACTGCCACGAGCGCGGCAACCGGATCTTCGCTTATGAATACAACGGATACTGGAAGGATGTGGGAACGCTCGGTTCTTATTGGGAAGCCAATATGGAGCTCATCGACATTATCCCCGTATTCAACCTGTATGAGGAATTCTGGAAGATCTATACCAAGTCGGATGCTCTTCCGCCTCAGTACGTATCTGCGGAGTCCAAGATCGAGCGCAGTATCTTAGGTGAAGGCTGCGAGATCTACGGTGAGGTATTCAATTCCGTCATCGGTGCCAATGTTGTGATCGAAGAGGGCGCAGTGGTGCGTGACTCCATCATCATGCAGGGAACCGTGGTCGGAAAGGGCTCACAGCTCTATAAGACGATCATAGCCGAGAACTGCCGGATCGGTGAAGGCGTAGTCACCGGAGTGGGTGAATATGCCGAGAGCAAGCTTGATCCGAAGGTATATGCCTTTGATCTGGTTACAATCGGAGAGAATTCCGTGATCCCCGATCATGTGACCATTGGCAAGAACGTTGCCATTTCCGGTGAAACGGAAAGCGCCGACTATCCGGGTGGAAATCTGGCCAGCGGTGAGTATATTGTAAAGGCAGGTGGCGAAAAATGAGAGCAGTCGGAATCGTCCTGGCAGGCGGTAATAACAAGAAAATGAAGGAGCTCTCCTATAAGAGAGCCGTTTCCGCAATGCCCATTGCCGGAAGCTATCGCAGTATCGATTTTACCTTAAGTAACATGACCAACTCTCATATCCAGAGGGTTGCGGTACTGACACAGTACAACTCCCGTTCCTTAAACGAGCACTTAAGCTCCTCCAAATGGTGGAACTTCGGACGTAAGCAGGGAGGCATGTTCGTATTCACCCCTACGATCACTGCAGACAACAGCAACTGGTATCGCGGTACTGCTGATGCGCTGTTTCAGAACTTAAACTTCCTGAAGAACAGCCATGAGCCCTACGTGATCATTGCAGCCGGTGAAGGCGTTTACAAGCTGGACTACAACAAGGTCCTGGAATATCATATTGAAAAGAAGGCGGATATCACCATCGTTACCAAGCAGATGGATGAGAGCGAGGATGTAAGCCGTTTCGGTCAGGTACAGACAGATGAAGACGGCCGGATCACTTCCTTCGACGAGAAGCCCATGGTGGCTTCCTCCCACACCATTTCCTGCGGTATCTATGTGGTAAGAAGACGTCAGCTGATCGAACTGATCGAGCGTTGTGCTCAGGAAGATCGGTTTGACTTCGTAAAGGATATCCTGATCCGTTATCTTCACCTGAAGAGGATCTATTCCTATCCCATCACCACCTACTGGAGCAACATCTCCAGCGTGGAGTCCTATTTCCGGACCAACATGGATTTCCTGAAGCCGGAAGTCAGAAACTTCTTCTTCAAGGAATATCCGGATATCTACTCCAAGGTTGAGGACCTTCCTCCCGCAAAGTACAATCCGGGAGCTCAGGTGAGAAACAGTCTGGTTTCCTCAGGTTCCATCATCAACGGCGTTGTGGAGAATTCCGTTCTCTTCAAGAAGGCCTATATCGGAAACGGATGCGTGATCCGCAATTCCATTATCCTGAATGATGTTTACATCGGCGATAATTCCCACATCGAGAACTGCATCGTCGAGAGCCGGGATACCATCTGGACCAACTCCACCTACATCGGATCTCCGGATGATATTAAGATCGTTCTGGAGAAAAATGACCGGTTTATGTTCAACTAAACCGGAACCATTGATTATTCCGTTAGGGAGGATGAGACAAAATGCGGATTACGGATGTCAGAGTTCGCAAGCTGACGAGTGACAGCAAGATGAAGGCTGTGGTCTCTGTGACCTTTGACGATGAATTTGTAGTACATGATATCAAGGTGATCGAGCGGGAATCAGACCTGTTCATTGCCATGCCGAGCAGGCAGTCCGGGGACGGAAAGTTCCGGGATATCGCGCATCCCATTAAACCGGAGATGCGTCAGGCCATCCAGGATGCCATCCTGGAAGCTTATCAGGCAGCCCTGGCTGCCGAAACAACAGAATCCGAGTAACCTTTTAAACGAAGGCAAATGATCCTGCCCGTTTGAGGCACTTGACCTTAAACAACTCCATAGTAATATTCATATCAGGCACAGATCCGAGGGCAGAGGAAATCCTCTTGCAAATCCCTTCGGATCTGTGCTATTATAGTCTTTTGAGACAGTTTTAGAAAAGGAGCCGGAAACAATGTATTTGATCGCAGGCCTGGGCAACCCGGGTACGGAATATGCAGGAACCAGACATAATATGGGATTTTCCGTCATCACGGAGCTGTCCGACCGGTATAACATTCCGGTCAAGTTCCGTGAGAAGAAAGCCATGATCGGAAAGGGCTTTATCGGCACGGAAAAGGTGATCCTGGCCATGCCCCTCACCTATATGAACTTAAGCGGAGAGAGTATCCGCCCGCTGATGGATTACTACCATATTGATGCGGATCATCTGATCGTGGCTTATGATGACATTGATCTGGATATCGGAAAGCTCCGGGTCCGTGAGAAGGGCTCTGCCGGAACTCACAACGGCATGAAGGATGTGATCCGGATGATCGGCACCAATGATTTCATGAGAGTCCGTGTGGGAGTGGGTCATAAGCCCGACTATATGGATCTGAAGGATTTTGTTCTTTCCAGATTTAAGAAAGAGGAACTGGAAGCGGTCCGGGAAAGCGTGAAGCTTGCTGCGGATGCAGTTGTCATGATGGTGGAGGACGGAAACGGCGTCCGTGCCATGAATAAAGTGAACTGACGGATGAGTATTATTCTTTCGCTTTTGTTTGGTATTATTCGAGGGTTATTACATGCAATCATATCTGAAAAATGTTTTTGAGAGCTCCGCAGTTCTCTCCGAAGCATCAGAAGCGGTTCTTCGTGACAGATGCCCGGTCTTCATGAACGGAGTATCCATGCCCGTGAAGGCCTTTATTGCCGCGGGAATGGAATCGGACACCCATCCCTTCCGGCTCATCATCACCTATGATGAGATCCGGGCCAGAGAATGGGTGGACCATCTTTCCTTCTATGAGGAACAGGCTCCCTGTGCTTTTCCCGCCAAGGATGTGATCTTCTTTCAGGCGGATTTATCGGGCGGTGAACTGTCCAGACAGCGTATGGAGACCTTCCGGATGCTGGTGGAGAATAATCGTGGCGTGGTGGTTACTACCATTGCGGGTCTTATGAATCTTCTTCCCCCTGCGGAGTTCTTTCTGGATCATTATATTCATATCAAAACCGGTGATGAACTGGATCTGACGGTGTTTGCCCGCCGTCTCACCAACTTAGGCTACCGCCGTGTGGGAATGGTGGAAGAGGCAGGAGAATTCAGTATCCGCGGCGGGATCCTGGATCTTTTTCCCATGACCGAAAATAACCCCGTCCGGGTGGAACTCTTCGGAGACGAAGTGGATTCCATCCGTCGTTTTGATGTAGAGTCCCAGCGTTCCATTGAAAATATCGAAGAACTGACCGTGTTCCCCGGAAAGGAATTCTGCCTCACGGGAGAGCAGGTGGCAAATGGTGCGGAGCGGATCCGCAAGGATCTTGAGCGTCAGTACGCCAAGCTCCGGAAGCAGGGGAAGATCTCCGAGTCCGCAGAGCTGAAGCGGAACGTAGAGGAGGTCCTCAGAAATGCGGAGGAGTTTCAGGATCTGTCCGGTCTGGAGGCTTTTCTCCCTTATTTCTATCCGGAGGGGAGCTGCCTGCTGGACTATTTCCCCAAGGGAAAGCTTCTGATCATCGTGGATGAGCCGGAGCGGATCGCAGAGTCTGCGGTCGCAGTCTGGACCGAGATCACCGACAGTATGCAGAACCGTCTGCTGGGAGGCTTCATCCTGCCGAAGCAGGCAGAGATCTCATTTTCCGATACTCAGACTCTGTCCAGGATCGAGGGAAGTGTGCTGATGTTGAGTCAGTTTGACAACCGCATCCGCTGCCGCATTCCTGCGGCAAATGATCCTGCGAGAAAGTCATTTTCCATGGATTCCGGAACCAGTACCGTGAGCCAGACCAGCTTTGATCTGCTGGTGGGAGACCTGGAGCGCTATCATAAGGATAAATGGAGACTCATCATCCTGACCAGTTCCCGTACCAGAGGCCAGCGTCAGGCGAAGATGCTGGAGGATTATGAGCTGAATGCCTTCTACTCCGAGGAACCGGAGGATCTGAAGGACGGCATGATCCTGGTGAGCTACGGATCCCTGCCCCAGGGCTTTGAGATCCCTTCCATCCGGTTTGCCATGATCACGGAGGCGGAGCTTTCCGGAGGAAGAAAGAAAACCAAACAGCGCCGGAAGCATACGGAACACACCGGACGGCGCATTTCCGATTTTAACGAGCTTCATGTGGGGGATTATGTCATCCACGAAAACTACGGTCTCGGGATCTATCAGGGGATCGTGAACAAGCGGATCGACGATCAGCCCAAGGACTATATCTCCATTCTTTACGGAGACGGAGGCACTCTCTACATTCCTGCAACGGGTCTCCATCAGATCCAGAAATATTCCGACGGAGATGCGGGGAGCGAGAGCGGAAAGAAGCCGAAGCTTAACCGCCTGGGGACCCAGGACTGGACCAAGACCAAGGAGCGTGTCAAGGGAGCCGTCTGGGAGATCGCCAGAGACCTGGTGGAGCTCTACGCCAAACGTCAGCACGGCCGGGGCTTTGTATTCAGTGAGGACAATGAATGGCAGCGGGAGTTTGAGGAGCTGTTTCCCTTTGAGGAGACGGACGATCAGATGCGGGCCATTGAAGAGACCAAGGCGGATATGGAAAGTCCCCGTATCATGGACCGTCTGATCTGCGGAGACGTGGGTTACGGCAAAACGGAGATCGCCCTTCGGGCCGCCTTCAAGGCCGTAATGGACGGAAAGCAGGTGGTACTCATCTGCCCCACCACCATCTTAGCGGAACAGCATTACCGCACCTTTGTCCAGAGAATGAAGGATTTCCCCGTCAAGGTGGGACTTTTATGCCGTCTGCGCTCCTCGCGTCAGCAGGAGGAAACGGTGAAGGCCCTTCGAAAGGGTGAGATCGACATTGTGATCGGAACCCACCGCCTCTTCTCGGCGGATATCTCCTTTAAGGACCTGGGCCTTCTCATCGTAGATGAGGAGCAGCGTTTCGGCGTGCGTCATAAGGAGAAGATCAAGATCCTTCGGGAAAATATCGATGTTCTGACCCTGTCGGCAACCCCCATCCCCCGTACCCTTCATATGTCCATGATCGGCATCCGGGATATGAGCGTTCTGGAGGAGCCCCCGGGGGACCGTCTGCCCATCCAGACTTATGTGATGGAAATGAATCCGGAGCTGGTCCGGGAGGCCATCAACCGGGAGCTTGCCCGGGGCGGCCAGGTTTACTATGTATATAACCGCGTGAAGGACATTGCGGAGGTAGCCGGCCAGCTGGCGGAAATGCTTCCCGATGCCAATATCTCCTATGCCCACGGAAAAATGGGCATCCGGGAGTTGGAGCAGGTGATGACGGATTTCGTGAACCGGGAGATCGATGTGCTGGTGTCCACCACCATCATCGAGACCGGTATGGATATCTCCAACGTCAACACCATCATTATCCATGATGCAGACCGCTTCGGCCTGTCTCAGCTCTATCAGCTCCGGGGCCGGGTGGGAAGATCCAACCGCACCGCCTATGCATTTATCATGTACCGGAAGGGTAAGACCCTGACGGAGGTGGCGGAGAAACGGTTAAATGCCATCCGGGAATACACCCGTCTGGGCTCCGGCATCCGTATCGCCATGCGGGATCTGGAGATCCGAGGCGCAGGAAACCTTCTGGGAGAAGCCCAGAGCGGATACATGATGGAAGTAGGGTACGATCTGTACTGTAAGATGTTAAATGAGGCCGTTATCTCCGAGAAACAGGCTTTGGAGGATCGGGAAGCAGAGGAAGAACTTCTGCTTGCCATGAACGAAGAGGAAGCGGAAGAGATCCGGGAAAAGGTTCGGACACGGGCCGAAGAACGGAGACTTACGGAAATGGCCATGCAGTTCGATACCACCGTGGATCTGAAGATCTCTGCCTATATCCCCGGAGAATATATCTTAAACGAGAACCAGAAACTGGATATCTATAAGCGTATCGCCGGCATTGAAAGCCGCGAGGAGATGGATGATATGCGTGATGAGCTTCTGGACCGCTTCGGCGATCTCCCTCACAGCGTGGAGCACCTCCTCCGGATCAGTTATCTTCGGATGCTGGGCCACAAAAACGGCGTAACTGCCATTGGCGGAGATATGACTGCAGTGTCAGTCGCCATGTTCTCGGGAGCAAAGGTGGATTTTGCCAAGCTTTCCGCACTTCTGGAAAGCCACAAGGAACCTGCTCTGATCCCGAAAAAGGTTCCCGGCGCAGCAAGAGGTCTGTCTGCATCCGTGGGAGGCAGCAGAGTCCCCAAGGGATTTTCGGAAGTCGGAAAGCGCGGAAATCAGGCCGGAACCCGTGAAAGCGGAGCCGGAAGCCGTGAAAACGGGAACGGAAGCCCGGGCGCTGCGGATTATTATCTGCAGTTTGCCGCAGGTGCGGAGAACCCCACCTTCCGGATGACATTTCCCAAGGGAAAGAAGATGACCGAAGACCGGCTGCTGGAATTGATCGAGGAAGCACTGTCGGAGATCGGTTCTATCTTGACCGGGAAAAATCGATAGACATTCCAACTTGCCTGAGTTATAATAGTACAGTTAGCAGGCTTTGCCTGCTGAAAACGTCGATCCTGCGATCTGCAGTCAGCGGTCGGTGATCGGCGAAAGGACGGAAAAAGGCCGTCAAGCATTTTCCTTTTGGAGGTAGTTTTTTCATGAAGCGTTATCTGAAGAACGGATTGATCCTTGCTGTTTCCGCATCCATGGCAGCGTCCATGCTGACCGGATGTGCCAAGTATGTGGATCCCAAGAATTATGATACAACAATCGTCGCAACCTACAACGGCTGGGACATCACCCTTTCGGAGGCAAACTTCGTAGCCAGACTGGCTCAGTATCAAAAGGAAGCATGGTACGGCTATTTCCAATATGAGATTAACTGGAGCGATGAGGTTGACACGGGAATCTCCTGGCAGGAGTCTATCAAGACAGAAGCTATGAAGGAGCTTCTTCAGACAGCGCTTCTTTGCAGTAAAGCAGAGGAGTACGGCATTTCCCTTTCTGAAGAAGACAAGGCAGAGGTTGCCGAGAAAGTACAGACGGATCTGGCAAGCTTTCCGAAGACGATCGTTGAGTACGGCTCCGCTACCGAAGAGGTGGTGACCAAGGTGTATACGAACAATGCACTTGCAAACCGGGTTTGGGAGTATATGTCTAAGGATATCGATACCACGATTGAAAATGATGAGGATTATCGTCACAAGACCTGCCATTATGTTATGGTGAGTCTGCCTTCCTCTACGACCGAATCCGAGACCGGATCTGAGCCTGTATCCGGGCTTGAGACAGATCTGAATAAGGTGATCACCGAGATCAAGGAGAAATTAGATGAGAGCGATAAGGCAGAAGGCATCGATGCACTGATGACAAATCTTGCCCAAGAGTACAAGGCCAAAGGGTATGAAGCGATCAATTCTTATGTTAACGTAGACAAGAATGATTCTGATTCCTATGGTCCTGCCTGCTTTAAGCTTTCCCAGGGTGAAACCACGATCTATGATGCAGGAAAAGACGGTATATATCTGTTCTACTGCACTGATGACAATAACCAGACAGCAAAGCAGAATGCCATCAATAAGGAACTGGATAAACGTAAGGATGCACTCTTCAATGAAAAATACAAGGAACTGACCGAATCCGTTGAACCTTATAAGGTTGAGGATCGGATCTGGAAGGGCGTCAACTTTGATACTCATCTCTATAATATGAACAAAGCTGAAATCCCGTTTTCCAATCATAAGGCCAATTCCTGACATGATCTGTTCAGACCTTACTTCGCTGATCGGGGAGATGAAAAATGAGCGAACAGGAAGAAAAAAAGGAAGATCGTAAATATGCATTTGACGAGGTGAGCCCCGCAGTCAAGATCCTGGCGATCTTGGTCCAGTTCACCTGGGGGATCCTCCAGAACTTTGTGGGCTTCTGGATCATGATCTTTATGGGCGGACGCCGTCACAGATTCTTTCGGACCGCACTGGTCACCGAATGGAAAATGGGCGGAGGCATGTCCCTCGGCATGTTTGTATTTATGCCGGAGCGTCTCTACACCTCCGTATTCGAGAGGATCGATGAAGCCAAGAACTCCGAGGAGGGCCTCGGATCCTACACCGGCCGTGACAGCCGTGTGATCATCCATGAGTACGGTCACACCATGCAGTCCCTGATGTTCGGCCCCCTGTATCTGTTCCTCTTCGCCATCCCTTCTGTACTTTGGGCCAATATGAAACCGTTTATTAAAATGCGGCGCGAAAAAGACTTAAATTACTACCGCTTTTATCCCGAACGTTTCGCCAACTTCATGGGCACCAAAGTCACCGGCCGTGAATCCTGCCGGAAGGAAGATTGAATTTTGAATACTTTTGCGATGAATCATGAAAAAAATATGCCCGGGAATTCCTCGAAAATGGAATTTCCGGGCATATTTTTTTCATGATTCAGGGAAGGTATTGAAAAGCCAAACAAGGCCTTTCGGCAGAATATCACGGCCGGTAAAGTTTTCTGATCATGAACCTGACGGAAGTGTTTCGGGATAAATGCGGTTTGTTGGGGAGGAGGATCCGGGGACTGAGTGTTTCGAAAAAAGAGATTTTGAATAGTCATACCGAAGCTTTGCAGCAAAACGTGCCCGAACCGTTCCATTTTCGAGGAACGGGCGGGCAGGTTTTGTGCAAAGCTGACCGCGATGTCAAATCAAGGCCTTTCAACAAAAAATCTGTCTGATCCGTTCCATTATCCAGGAACGGACAGACAGATTTTTTGCGAACAGGGCTTGAAAGTGAAGGAATTCCGTTTTATGATGATAGCGGATAGATTGTACTTAAGGGGAAAATATATGAAGAAATTATTGTTTATCTTTAATCCGCACTCCGGTACCGGAAAGATCGGCGGAAAGCTGGTGGAGGTGCTGGATGTATTTACCAAAGCCGGGTATGATACCGTGGCTTATCCTACGCAGTACTCGAGAGACGGACTCAGAAAGATCAGGGAAGAGGGGCTTCAGTATGATCGGATCGTGGTGTCCGGGGGAGACGGAATGCTCCATGAAGCGGTGAACGGCGTGGTGAATCTGCCGGAGGAGAGGCCTCTCGGCTACATTCCGACGGGAACCATCAATGATTTTGCCAGTTCTTCGCAGATCCCCTTCAAGATCGAGGATGCGGCTAAGGTCGCAGTGTCCGATCATTTCAAGAAGTTGGATGTGGGTGTGTTCAAGGGAGAGATCTTCTCTTATGTGGCGGCTTTCGGTCTGGTGACCAAGGTCAGCTACGATACCAATCAGACCTATAAGAATCTCTTCGGTTCTCTGGCCTATGGTTTTGAGGCCATGAAGAGCCTTGACAACAAGCATTTCGAGGAAGAGAGCAAATACTATACCATTGAGACGGACAACGGAGAGTTGGGCGGCATCTTTGTTTTCGGCGCCGTGACCAATTCCCACTCCGTGGCGGGAATGAAGAATTTCTTCTTAAGTCCCGTGGTCCTTGACGACGGAGTTTTGGAGGGGATCTTTATCAGGAGCCCAAAATCCGTGGCGGAGACTGAGCTTCTGCACGGCGGGATCTTTGAGAACAGTGAACTGTCGCTGGTGGAGCGGGTCCGCTCCAAGCACTTCAAGATCACCTGTCATGAAGAAACGCCTGTCTACTGGACTTTGGACGGGGAAAACGGCGGGCCTCACAATGAAGTGAACATCAGTGTGAAGAAGCAGGCCCTGACCCTGGTGGCTCCGTGATGGGCGAGCATTTTCTCTTCAGCTTAAATGCCACCATGCCCATTTTCCTGATGATCCTGTTGGGCGGTGTCCTGAAGAAGATCGGGATCATCAATGATGAGTTTGTGAAGGTGGCCAACCGGTATGTGTTCCGGGTGGCTCTTCCGGTGATGCTTTTTAAGGAGATCGCATTTTCCGATCTGATGCAGGATGTGACGGCAAAGTTCATTCTGTACTGTATGATCGTGACGGTGCTGATGTTCCTGGGGCTCTGGCTCATTGCGGCGCTTTTTATCAAAGACAAGCACAGTGTGGGAGCATTTGCCCAGGCGGGAGCCAGGTCCAGTGCGGCTATCCTGGGTGTTGCCTTTGTGGAAAATATCTGCGGCTCTGCAGGGATGGCTCCCCTCATGATCGTTTCGGCGGTGCCTCTTTTTAACATCCTGTCCGTGATCATCCTGACTTTTTCGGCGGCAGGAGAGGAGAAACAGAAGGAAAGCTTCGGGAAGGTGGTCTTGAAATCCCTGAAGGGGATCGTGACCAACCCCATCATCATCGGGATCTTTGTGGGAATGATCTTTGCGGCGCTTCCCGTGACCATGCCCGTGATCGGTCAGAAGTTTATCGGGCTTACGGCTCAGACGGCGACTCCCGTTGCGCTGATCGCCATAGGCGGAGGCTTTGAGTGGAAGGCGGCAAAGTCCAAATTGGGGCTCTCTGCAGTTGCGGCCGTGATCAAGCTGATGATCCTGCCGGCAGTCTTTCTTCCTTTTGCTTATCTTCTGGGCTTTGCTCCCAGTGAGATGGTGGCGGTTCTGATCATGCTGGCATCCCCTACCACGGTGAGCTGCTATGTCATGGCACGAAGTATGGGAAATGACGAAGTGCTGACCTCAAATGTGATCGTTCTGACCACCATGTTTTCCTCCGTCACTCTTACAATATGGATATGGCTGCTTCGGTCCGCAGGACTGATTTAAAAGAGTTTACCGGACAGTTTTTTAAAGACGAATCAGAACTGTTTTTAAGGATCATTAGGGATGGTTTTAATGCTTTTTGTGGTTGAAAAGTCGGGATGATCATGCTCATTTCCCTGATTTTTGACAGGCCCGGGATCAGCAGGTGAATTCTCTGAAGAAATAAATTCAAACAAAACGAAAAAGGTCTGAAACTTTTATAAAATTCGTCAGTTTGTGGGTTGCTAAATGGAAGTTTTTGTCATATAATCTCCTTAGTGGTGTGGGAGGACCTAAACACCAAAAATATTATCATAGGATAGGTGCAGATATGGGAAAAATAAACAAACTTACAATCGCTCTTTTCGCATTAGTCGGAATCCTTTTGGTGGGTGTTGCAGTTGTCGGTGTGATCAAACTGACCGGCAAGAACAAGGAGCCGGATAAGAAACCTGAGAAGACTCAGGAAGCATCCGAAGAGCCGACAAAGGAGTCGACAAAGGCACCGAAGGAAACAGAGCCGGAAGAGACAACTACAGAAGCACCGAAGATGGTCGAAGTGATCTACGAAGATTTCGAAGGTGATGTTGTAGGATTCAGACAGAGAGGATCCGAGACTGTAGAGGTTGTGGAAGGCGGATACAACAGTGAACATTGCCTCAGCTGCCACAACAGAACCGAGTACTGGCATGGTGCTCTGTGGGATTCACAGGGTAAGCTTGTTGGAGGAGATACGATCGAAGCCAGTGCTATGGTGAAGTTCTCCGATGTAGTGGATCCGGAGGATCCTGAGGCGAAGTCTCTTGAGTTCGATGTACTTGAGATCACTCTTGAGTTTGATTCCGAAGGATCGACCAAGTGGCCTCAGATGGGTATGATCAAGGTAGAGCATGATACATGGATCGAACTTACCGGAACTTACACACTTCCCGATGATGCAACCAATGTTCATGTATATGTGGAAGCAGAGAGACTTGAAGATCTGTATGTAGATAATTTCCGTGTATCTAAATTATCAAAGTAATACAGATATCCGATTTGAGTAACTGAACTAAAGAGTAATAATTTCAAAAGGTCTCAGAACGATAACTTGCTGAGACCTTTTGTTTTGAGAATAGGGGGAAGAACCTATGTATGAATCCATCATTAATGGCGTATGGCCTGAGTGGAAGGTAAGAGAAAAGTTTTCCGAAGGTATTTACGGTGTCACCTACCGGGTGGAGAAGAATGTCTCCGGCTCCGTAGTGGAGGGTGCGATCAAGGTGATCGCATTCCCCAAGACTGCTGCAGAAGAGGAACTCATCCGTAAGCAGCACGGTTCCGACAGCTCCGTTCAGAAGTTCCTTCAGGAAGCGATCAATGAATATCGTTCCAAGATGAAGCTGTTAGAGCCCTTCCGGTATCATAGGAACATGGTCAGTGTCGAGGAATATCGTTTTATCAACAAGAAGGATGCAGCGGTTCCGGTTGTTGATTCCACCACGGAGCTTCTGTCAAAATCCGAAGGAATGTCTCTCGGATATTACCTTCTGATCCAGATGGAATACCTGACTCCCCTGAACAGTGCATACAAGGGCGGTGCCATGACCGAGAGTGATGTGATCCGTATGGGTATCGACATTGCCAATGCACTGGAGATCTGCGAGAGCTGCAGATCCCTTCATAATAATCTGAAGCCGGAAAATATCTTTGTAGATGATAAGGGTAATTTCCAGCTCGGAGACTATGCGCTTTCCGGTGCAATGGATATGCTGGCAAATGCATTTACCAAGAAGAAGGTAACCACCTTCCTGTCTCCGGAAGCCTTTAAGAACGAGCCTACGGATCCCTCTTCCGACCTGTATTCTCTGGGTCTTGTAATGTACCGCGGGATCAACAAGGGCAAGCTTCCTTTCCAGGATGCGGATGTAGCCAACCTTTCCTTTGCACAGAAGAAGGACGCATTAAACCGGAGATTTGCCGGAGAAGCGATCCCCGCTCCTGCAGGATGCAGTCCCGAACTGGCGCATATCCTTCAGCGTGCGTGTGCATTTGCCCCTCAGGATCGTTATCAGAGTGCGGATGAACTCCGCAGTGCTCTTCAGGCGCTTGAAAAGGGCACCTACAAGATGGAGGAAGATATTCCCGAGTATCAGAAGGAAGCCGCTGAAGCGAAAGCGGTGATCCCGGAGCTGGCCGAAGCAGAAGCTGCCGCTCAGGAAGCTGCTGAAGAAGGCAAGGAAAAGAAGCGGATCCGGAGAAGAAGAAAGAAGGAAAAGGATAATGTGATCATCGGTGTGCTGGTTGCAGCCATTGTTGTGATCGCCCTGGGCACTGCTCTGGTCTACATTTCCGAGAATCATCTTCTTGACGATGTGATCCCCAAGGATACTCCCACTGCAGTTGTTGAGATCGTTGACATGGAACAGGCGTGAGAATAAAAAAAATGTTGTCGGGTATAGACAACGGAACTTGACTGTGATATAAAAATACAGACCGTATGGCCAAGAAAGAGGTAACGCTTGCAGTCTTTCGGTCTGCAAGCTGCCCGAAAAGAAAGGAACAGGAACGGACAGTCATGTCAAACAGTAAAAAAAGCAGCAGCAGTAAGAGTACCACTTCCGCAAAGAAGGGCGCATCTTCGGCTCCCGCCAAAGAGTCATCCCTTCTCGGAAAAGTTTTTCACCACATTTTTGTGGACGGAATGAACGGGATGGCGTTGGGCCTTTTTGCAACGCTCCTGATCGGAACTATCCTTGAACAGATCGGAAAGATGATTCCCGATAACACGGTAGGACCTTTACTTGTACTTTTGGCTACGGTAGCCAAGAAAATGATGGGCTTCGGCATCGGTGTCGGTGTCGCAGCAAACTTTAAGAGAAATCAGCTCGGGATCGTATCCTCCGGTGTGGCAGGTATGATCGGAGCATATGCCTCCGCCATTATCGCGAGAACGATCATGGACGGATCTCTGATGTCCTTAGCAGGAGTCGGAGAGCCTGTAGGAGCATTTATCGCCGCACTTGTGGCAGCTGAGATCGCAGGTCTGGTTGCCGGAAAGACGAAGCTGGATATCCTTCTGGTTCCTTCTTCTTCTATCCTTGCAGGCGGTATCGTGGGCGTCCTTGTGGGTCCCGGCGTTGCGAAGGTTATGGCTTGGATCGGCGGTGCGATCAGTTGGGGAACCGATCAGGTTCCGTTTGTTGCCGGTATCGTGGTTTCCACCCTGACCGGTATGGCACTGACCCTTCCCATCAGTTCCGCTGCAATCTGTATTTCACTTCAGATGAGCGGCATTGCCGCAGGTGCTGCAACCGTGGGTTGTTGCGCAAACATGGTAGGTTTTGCGGTGGCATCCTTTAGGGAAAACGGTTTTTCCGGTCTTCTTTCTCAGGGTATCGGAACCTCCATGCTGCAGATGAGTAATATTGTCAGAAAGCCTGTGATCTGGGTTCCCGCAATCCTGACCAGTGCCATTTTAGGCCCCATCTCCACCTGTGTTCTGGGACTGACAAGTGAAGCAGTAGGTGCCGGAATGGGTACCTGCGGTATGGTAGGTCCCTGGATCATGTATCAGAACATGACCGCAGCAGGCATCAGCCCTGTTGTTGCTGCCATTGAAATTGTCCTGATGTGTGTGATCCTTCCCGGAGTGATCTCTCTCGGAATCTCCGAGTTCATGAGAAAAATGAAGTGGATCAAGGACGGAGATATGAAACTGGAGGTATAAGATGGCTCCCAAGAATCCAAAGTTTAAAAGGATCCTGGCCTGGATCGGGATCATTCTCCTGGTCTCCATGTACCTTGTAACTCTGGTCTTTGCATTATCCGGCAGTGAACATGCGCTGAAGTTTGTGATCGCCAGCGTGGGAATGACCATTGTGGTCCCCGTTTTGATCTACGCCATGCAGATGGCTTATCAGATCGTTTCTGCCGGAAAGAATGACGGATCGGAAGGTCCGAAGACGGAAGCGGAGAATGAAGCGGAAGCGGAAACTGAGACAGAAGTCGAAGAGGAAGCTGAAACGGAAACCGAAGCGTAAGGTTAAGCAGAAAACGAAGCGTAAGGTTAAGCGGAAACATACGCATGGAATTTTGATCCTGATATGATCGAATAGAGTAAATGAAATGAGCCGGCACAAAAGTGCCGGCTCTGTTTTTTTGTCAGATATTACGCCTCTCTGCGTGAGAGGAAGGGAAGGAAATGATCGATAAAAAGAGAGATCTTCTCCTGGCGACGTTCCTGCAGGATGTGCTTTACCATTTCCAGATGGGCATCGGAGTAGCCGATGAAGAAGTTCGGATGGCTGTCCGAGAGTTCCCGGAGGATCAGGTCCACATCTTCCTTCCATTTGTGATTGAAGACGTAGATCTCACCATTTTCCATGGTGATATGCAACGTATAGGTGAGACGCTTTTTGTAGCGGACCAGAGGAGACTGCCATAAGGTGGCGTGCTCGTAGGTCCAGAGGACTTCCGACAGAGGGATGATGGCGCTGATGTCTTCGGAGAATTCCACCAGGTAGTCGGTGGTCAGGACCATGTCCTTGGTCTGGATCAGGCATTGGTGGCGGATCTGTTCATCCACCTCCTTCAGGATCTGAGAAGGATGTCCGTACTGATAGAGACGGAGGGCTGCTGCAGAGCACCTGGGAGCAATGATGATCATCAGATGCCGGATGGCGGTGATGAGAGCTGCCAGAAACAGAATTCCGAGGGTCACATAATAGAGCTGATCCAGTCTGGAGTAGTAGTCCACCGTGCTGATGGCTATGGGACTGGAGATGTTGTTCAGGGCATATCTGGTGTAGCCGGTCCTGGCTGCCAGATCTTCAATGACTCTTGAGTAGGAGGTGGTATTTTCCAGGGAGCTGGAAGGAGAACCGTTCGCTGAAGGGTTCTTTTTTCCGAACAACCTGAGGAAACCGATCTGGCGTCTGCCGGTATAGGAAGGATCCAGCTGCTGCTCCTGAAGGGAGATGAGTCGCCCGGTGACCTTCAGATCCTTAACGGTCTCTTCCGCATTGCTGCCCATGGTGGTGGGCAGGATATAAAAGGTAAGAAGCGTTGCATCTTCGTTCAGGTGATAGTAGAGGTGGCCTGCCAGCCGGGAGTTCCGGTAGTAGTCCATTCCGGTGTAGTACAGCATGTCGGTCTGTTCCGTCACAAAATAATCACCGGCCTCAAAATGCTCCGCCAGAGCCTTTCCGTTCTCGATGGTGATGGGAGAGATCTGCTGGAAAAACGGCAGCATGAACAGGATCAGGACAACCAGAATACAGATGCCCACCGGAAAGAAGATCTTCTTTACCGAGCATCTGCGGATGTATTCGAGAACCGAACGTGATTGATCCTGCATCTTCAGCTACCTCCTGTCAGAATGATCCGGACAATGATCGCCGGACTCTCCGGGCAATGATCCGGTCGGATCATGATCACCGGAATACCGGGATATGAATTCAGGCCATAAACCCGGAGCCTATATTTTAGCATAGAACGAACAGATTCTCAAGCCGGATCGGCCGGATTACGAAAAAAAATAAAAAAAGGTCTTTACAAATTTCAAAAACCTGTTATATTTGATATAGAACAAATAAAAGGAGGGGATCCTATGAACATTCAGAAATTTACACAGAAATCTCTGGAAGCAGTACAGAACTGCGAGAAGATCGCCTATGAATTCGGCAATCAGGAGATCGATCAGGAGCATCTTCTGAAGGCCCTTCTGGATCAGGAGGACAGCCTGTTTAAAAAGCTCCTCCAAAAAATGGGAGCAGACAGCCGGATCGTGGGGGAAATGACCGAGCAGGCCTTAAACAAACGACCCAAGGTTTCCGGATCCTCAGGACAGTTGTATCTGAGCAATGCACTCAATCAGGTTCTGCTGAATGCAGAGGATGAAGCAAAGAAGATGGGAGATGAATATGTCTCTGTTGAACATCTCATTCTTGCCATGATCGCAAAGCCGAACGCTGAGGTGAAGCGCATTTTCACCCAGAACGGCATTACCCGTGACGCTTTTTTGGGTGCCCTGAAGGATGTCCGCGGCAACCGTACCGTGGTGACGGATAATCCCGAGGCTACCTATGATGCACTGGAGAAGTACGGCACGGACCTGGTGGAGAAGGCCAGGGAGCAGAAGCTGGATCCCGTCATCGGCCGTGATGAGGAGATCCGGAACATCATCCGGATCCTGTCCCGTAAAACAAAGAACAATCCGGTGCTGATCGGTGAGCCCGGCGTCGGTAAAACCGCAGCCATCGAAGGCCTTGCACAGCGGATCGTCCGGAAGGATGTGCCGGATTCTTTGAAGGATAAGACCATCTTTGCCCTGGATATGGGCGCTCTGGTGGCCGGTGCCACGTACCGCGGCGAGTTTGAGGAGCGTCTGAA
>JAGACB010000236.1 GCA_017614345.1 Lachnospiraceae bacterium | reverse complement strand
GACACCTATGACAAATTGATCCTTTCCCCGGGAGCCAGACCGGTGCGTCCGGAGCTTCCCGGCATTGACAGTAAGAAGATCTTCACCCTCAGAACGGTGGAGGATACCTTCCGGATCCATGACTACGTAACCGAGCAGGAGCCGAAGTCCGCCCTGATCGTGGGCGGCGGCTACATAGGCATTGAAGTGGCGGAGAACCTGAAGAACAGAGGCTTGGACGTTACCATTATCCAAAAGCCCGATCAGCTCATGAACACCATCGATTACGACATGGCCTGCTTTGTTCACAGCAAGCTCAGATCCAAGGGCGTGAACCTTCGCCTGGGCAGCAACGTGATCGGCTTCCGTGAAGAGGAAGAGCAGATCGTGGCTGTTATCGAGTCTGAGAGGAAGGCAGTTTCCGGATCGAATGCCGGTGCGGATACAAGCGCATCAGATAACAATAGTACTGCGAATTGTGAATTAAAAGCCGACTTCCTCCTCCTTGCCATAGGCGTAGCCCCCGAGAACACCCTTGCAAAGAAGGCAGGGCTTGATCTGGGCATCAAGGGCAGCATCCTGGTAAATGACCGCATGGAGACCTCCGCAAAGGATATCTATGCCGTGGGTGATGCAGTTCAGGTGAAGCACTATGTAACAGAGGAGCCTGCCTCCATAGCCCTGGCAGGTCCTGCAAACAAGCAGGGACGCATTGCTGCGGACAATATTTGCGGCGGTGACAGTCGGTACGTGGGCTCCATGGGCACCTCCATCATCAAGATCTTTGACCAGACTGTGGCCGGAACAGGCCTGACGGAGCGCGCCGCAAAGGCAGCGGGCTTTGATACGGAGAGCGTGGTATTGGCCCCTGCGGCACACGCAGATTATTATCCCGGTGCCAAAAACATGATCATGAAGGTGATCTTTGATAAGACAAGCGGCAAGCTTCTTGGAGCCCAGATCGTGGGCTCAGAGGGCGCTGACAAGCGGCTGGATGTGATCGCTACGGCCATCAGCGCAGGCCTGAAAGCGACGGACTTAAAGGATCTGGAACTTGCCTATGCACCGCCGTTTTCCTCGGCAAAGGACCCTGCCAACATGGCAGGCTTCATCATGGAAAATGTTATGACCGGCCTCTTAAAGCAGTACCATTGGTCAGATGACGCAAAGCTTCCCAGGGACGGCAGTGTGATCCTTCTTGACACCAGAACCCGGGAGGAATACGCCAGAGGCCACATTGAGGGCTACGTGAACATCCCCGTGGATGAACTTCGTGACCGGATCGGCGAGCTGGAGCCCGGCAAGACCGTCTACGTGACCTGCCAGAGCGGCCTCAGAGGCTATGTGGCCTGCAGGATCCTGGCTCAGAACGGCTTTGATGCCTACAACCTGGCCGGAGGCTACATGTTCTACTCAGGAGTGCTGAGAGAAAAGGCGCTTGCGGAAAGTACATTTCCCTGTGGGATGGAAAAGGACAGCTGAAACCATGAAACCAACAAGACGGATAAGCAGGGCATTCATTCCTTCATCATTGTCAGCGAAGAAGCCCTGAAGAACAAAGACTACACGATTCACGGGGCCGAAGATGAGCCCGGGATCTACTTCTACACAGAGTAAGCAGTCCAGAATTACGGAGGCTCCCATGAAGAAATCAAAGAAGATCATTCTCATTGCAATAGCCGCTCTGTTCCTTTTGGTTCTGATCGTCGGGATCATCTGGGGCTGCTTAGCGTTTTCTCATCCCAAAAAGACAACCATCAATCCCGGAAGCTATGTGCAGAAGGTCTATCAGATGGATAACGGTAAGAGACGTCTGATCGAGACAAATGAATACTACATGGATCCGAACGGCAGGCTGGAATACGCATACATCACGGATGAGAAGACCGGTGAGACCAAGGTCTTTGAGCGGGAATATGATACCTTAGGACGGTTGGTCTCAGAAAAAAGAACCATCAGAAGAAGGATCGGAGTCTCGTCGGGATCGGAAACATCCACTTATCAGTATTACATGGATACTGACAAGATCACGGACGAACTGGATACTGACGAGTCAGGAAATCTGTTGTACTCTTATCGATATACGTATGATGATGAAGGTCGTCAGCTTACTATAGACCACTATGATGGCGAAGACGGAACGAACTCTCGCAGCGAGTACCGCTATAACGAACGGGGGATCAAGATTTACGCGAATGAGACATATAACGGTCAGTCTGTGATCGAAGTGGATTATGATCCTGCCACAAGAACTCTGAAGACCTCGGATTGCGAGTTTATTCTTACGCCCGACGGCAGATACGAATCCGGAAAAGGCGTCAGCTGGGGTGGACATGAAGGAGACATCGAATTCAATTACTATCCGGAGGATGATCCTCTTGACTATGAGGAGATCACGAGGGATGAGAATGGTGAGATCCTTCTTCGGAGAACCTTTGACAAGCAGGGCCGGGTCGTGAAGCTGACCGAATATTCCAAGGGACAGATCATATACGACAGCGTTACAGACTATAATGCAGAGGATCCTGATTTTCCCGGGGAAGTGGTCTCCATCACCAAGATCAATAAAATTGACGATAACGGAAACCTTGTGCCCGAATCTGAGGTCAGAACAGGTATGTTTTCTCCGAGCCTCTCCGGCGAGAAGCAGCTTTACGGTGGGAAAGACAAGAACATCTATTACTGGTACAGAAACATGGGCGGGCAAATGAAACCCTACCTTCAATACACTTTCTACGAAGACGGAACAGTCCGGAGCATGATCGGGAACACAGAAAGAGCCGACTATGACGAGCACGGCGGCTGGACAGTCAGAAATGCATCCGAATACATTGACGATCCTGCAATACATGAATACGAGGCGGAATACACCTATTACGACTGACCCGAACATACGGAAAGGAGGCTCCCATGCAAACAAGATCAAAGAAAAAAACGATCATTATTGTTGTGATCCTCCTTGCCATCCTGCTCCCTGTCGGCCTCCTTCTGATGATCCTCCACGGCCATAAGGGCAACCGTTCCAACCCAAACCCCGGAGGCTACGTTCAGAAGATCTATGTCTTGGATGCCAAAGGAAAATGGGTTCTCGACGTGACGGATGAATACTACGTGAACGAGGACGGAAAGCTGGTGACCTACAAGCGTGAGCGCAATAAGATCGGCAGCTCGCAGATCGTGGATCAGAGGGAATACGATGAGCACGGCAGGCTCATTAGCCAGACGGAAACGGAACGTATCTTCGGAATAGTTCAGTCCATGCTGAAAACCACCTATACCTATCAGGATGACTCGGATCTGGTGACGGAGATCTTGGTGGAGGATTCCGAAGACAACAGCGACTACCATGCCCTGATCCAATATGACGATCAGGGCCGTCAGATCGTGCGGGATGAGGATTACCCGAACCGGGGCACTCCCCCCGTGCACATCGAGTACGAATACAACAATCAGGGAGTCTTGATAGGTGAGGTCCACTACAGCTCATCAGGAACCGTATACATGCGCCGTTACGACAAGGCCTCCAACACCATTGACCTGGGTCAGGGCGTGGTGTTCACCCTGGATGAAAAGGGCCGGATCAAAACCGAGAACCGGGTAGCCTTCCGGGTGGAATACAAGTACTCTGATGAGGAAAATGACTTCAGTTGCGAAGAACTCATGTACAACCAAAAAGAAGAACTGATCAACCGAAAGGTCTACGACGGCAGCGGAAGACTCATCCTCACCGGTCAATATGAGGACGGCGAGGAAGTATCCAGGATCGTGGTCAGATACGATGCCGAAGATCCCACCTTCCCCGGTGGTCCCGTGCAGATCGAGTGGGAATACACCGTAGATGAGAACGGAGAGCTGATCCCGGTCCGTGAAACACGCAAGGGAGCGTTCAAGCAGAACCTTGACGCCGAGATCCAAAGAGGCGGCCGGAGCCATAACGACGTCTATTACGAAGCCACCTACCAAAACGGCAAATGGGTCACTGAGATTGAGTGCACCTTCTATCCGGACGGCACCGTCAAAACATTCCTTGACAAGGATACATACACTGAGTATGATGAACGCGGCGGCTGGGCTTACCGGATCACCACCACTCCTACCTATACCACAGAACAGAAGGCAGAATACGAATATTTTGAATGAACTATATATTTTGAAGCACAACCGGCTTTTTACCGTGTACAATACACAGAAAGGAGTTCGGCAATGAAGATCACGGATTTGATCTGCCCCGGGTGTTCGGCACCAATGCAAATGGATCTGGGGAAGAAAAAAGTATTTTGTGAGTATTGTGGAAGGACCATGATGATCACAGCAGATGACAATCTGGTGGATTTAGAGGATCAGTTGATTGAGGATCCCGTTATGCGGGAAAAAACGGAGTGGGAAGAGCGGATGAGAATCGCTCATGAAGCCAGAAGACTGGAAAAAGAAAGGTCTGTCTATAATGCCGGATTAGCTGCACAAGAGGAGCGTAAAGAAAAAAACAAACATGTAGATGGTATTGTATTTTGGGCGCTGGTCATTGGTCTCTCATTAAGGTTCGTAACAATTATTGAAGTGTTCTATCTGCTTGAAAAGCTGTTCCCGGGGTTAAATCGGGTATTGGGAGGCTTTTAGATAGATCATCATATATGTCTTGCACCATTGCGGTGATCAAGAAGGGGAAAGATAAAAAACAGAGGAGAAAAGAACAGATGGGCTTTTTTGACATTTTTAAGAAAAAGGAAAATGCAGAAACCGAAGAAAGCGGTAATTACCTGGAAAACTACTTCAGATCAAGATTTAAGTTTGCTACGGACAATATTGAGTATTCAAGCGGCGATATTGCCAGGATCGAAAAGAAT
>JAGACB010000235.1 GCA_017614345.1 Lachnospiraceae bacterium | reverse complement strand
TTCCCGACGTTAAAGAGCGTCTCGGATCGCTGAAATCCGAGACAAATTTACCGAAATCCAGCGAGCAAACGGGTACCTCTGAAAGACCCATTTTTACAGCAATCCTCGCACTGAATGGTGGATTTGAGTGGATTAGTGCGGACAGTAAACCGAAATCATCATGGATGAGTACGGATTACAGATCAAATGAATAAAATGTCTTAAGGAACAGCCTTAGGAAACTGCGAAGGCACTTCGTTACTGGCTTTACAGCCGGTGATGGGGTGCCTTCTTTTTGTTTTCTGCCTATGAACCAAACCTGTGATTGAGTGAGTCAAAAATGAGTCAAACAGAAAATCGGAGGGTTAACGTCTGACAGGATAAAGCCAGACGGAGACTTCGATCAAGCAGGAGGTCAGCATGAAAAAAAGCAAAGCAGAGATCCTCTTGGAAGAAGAGGAAGAAGTCGGCGGATTTCCGAATCTGGATAAATATCTGGAAGGAAGAGAACGCCATTGGGTGACTTACACCGAAGGAGCCAGGATGTACCGGATTCCATATTATTCATTTGTCCGGTTGGCAAGAGAGGCAGAAGCTCATTTCTGCATGAGAAAAACAGCAATCGTAGATGTGGATCTGATCGAGCAGTATTTGGCAGATCATCCGGATGTAGCAGACAGAATTCAGTCAGTCAGGGAGGTATGAGCATGAAGAAGAGAAAAGAATTGAGCGTTGAACAGTTACAGAGTTTGGTAATGAACGGACGGCTTAAGAAGTTCGTGAGCATCGAAGAGGGAGCACTGCTCTATTCCGTCGGAAAGAACACCTTCCGCGAGATGGCAACGGATGCCCAGGCACTTTACAGGATCAAGCGCAGGGTACTTGTAAATCTGCAGAAGATGGATGAGTACATGGAACTGTTTGCAGAAGATAACTAAGGAGGACATGACAATATGAGTAAAGTTATTGCAGTAACTAATCAAAAAGGCGGATGCGGTAAAAGTAACGTTTCGGTGAATCTGGCTGCTGCACTCGTAAAGCAGGGGCAGAAGGTGCTTGTGGTGGACGCCGATCCTCAGGGCAGCTGCACGATAAGCCTCGGATATCCTCAGCCGGATGATATGGATTATACTCTTGCAGATATCATGATGGAAATTGTAAACGGAGAGGAGCCGGATGCTGACAGGGCGATGCTGCATCAGGAAGAGGGCATCGATCTGATCCCGGCAAATATCACTCTTTCGGCACTGGAAGTATCGTTGGTTGGGGTTATGAGCAGGGAAATGATCATGAAGGAATTTATCGATTCCATCCGTGACAGATACGATACGGTTCTGATCGATTGCATGCCGTCGCTGGGGGTCATGACGATCAATGCACTTGTGGCAGCAGATTCCGTGATCATTCCGACATCCACGGCGTATCTGCCGGTGAAGGGATTACAGCAGCTTCTGGCAACGATCGGGAAAGTGAAGAAGCAGCTCAACAAGAATCTGAAGATCGAAGGGATTCTTCTTACGATGGTAGATCTTCGGACGGTATATGCCAGGGACATGATGAATGTTGTACTCAGAACTTATGGGAACGGATCGGGTGTAGGCGTATTTGAAAGCTTTATTCCGTATTCCGTAAGGGCTGCGGAAAGCAGTGCGGAAGGTATCAGCATTTTCAAACATGATCCCGATGGCAAGGTAGCAGCGGCGTATTCGGATTTGGGAAGGGAGTTGATGGCTGTATGAAAAAACAGAGACCAGGCGAAAAGGTGCAGCTCATGACGGTGGACGAATTACTGGGTGTTCCCGATGAAGAAGCCACTACAGAAATAAAGATAGATGAGATCGATGGTTTTAACGGACATCCCTTCAAGGTTCTGGATGATGACAAGATGGAAGATCTGGTGAAGAGCATTAAGCTGAACGGGATTCTTACACCGGTGCTGGTAAGGCCTCAGCCAGACGGCAGGTATGAAATGATTTCCGGCCACAGACGTTTGCATGCAGCAAAGCTTGTGGGACTGGAAGCGATACCGGCGATCATCAGGGAGCTTGATGACGATGATGCGACCATCATCATGGTCGAGGCGAATCTGCAGAGGGAAGAGATCCTTCCGAGTGAAAAAGCATTTGCATATCGGATGCGTTATGAAGCGGTAAAACGCAAGGCAGGCAGACCGGGGAAGAGCGGCAAGGTAGTGAACGGAAGGACGGCAACCATAGCCGAAAAAAATGCGTCTCAAAATGAGACAAATTTCTGCGTGAGATCTGATTATGAACTGGCAGAGGAACTTGGTGAGAGCAGAGCCCAGCTTCAGAGGTACATCCGGCTGACAGAACTGATCCCGGAGCTTCTGGAGCTGGTGGACCAGAAGAAGATCCCACTCATGACTGCCGTGGATATTTCCTTCATCGGGACACAGACTCAGAAGTATCTGTACGAGTATATCAAGGCAAACGGAATGGTGAAGTCCTATCAGATCACGGCGCTTCGGAAATACCTGAATGATGCCAAGTCCATTTCTCAGCCGGAATTGATAAAGCTGCTGGGAAATAACGTGACTGGGCGGAACCAGTCAAAGAATATCGTTCTTACGGAAAAGAAGCTGCAGAAGTATTTCTCTTCCAATTACTCACAGGCAGACATGGAGAAGATCCTTTTCCGCTTGCTGGATAACTGGAAGGCAGAACAGGAAAAATAAAGAAAGCGAGGCATGGTTATGAAGTTTAAGGAATATCGAAATATGAAGGTCTATGAACAGTCGGGCTATCGTTACAAGAGTACGCCGACGATCATGTTAAAAGGTCAGTGGCTGCGGGATCTTGGCTTTGATGCAGGTACTCCGATCACGGTACGCTGTGAGGGTGGTAGACTTACTATCACCAGGGCAGATGAGGTTGTGACGGACTTCAGAGAGATCACAGCTGAGCCGGTGATGTGTGTGGCTGAGGCAGTAGGCGGATATGGTAAGGAGGCTGCCTATGTTTGATGTGAAAGAGCTGGAATCTCTGGATGAGCGGTATTTCAGCGTGATCTACAAGGATCTTTACGACATCACAATACGATCCAAGAACACCGGACACTTCTGGAGCCTTCACAGCCCGGACTGTCCGGAGAGCGTGGTCGTAATATTCCACTCGCATCATTCCGAACCCTATCATATGCATGGGCGGGCAAAGAGCCTTAGACAGGCGGTGAAGGGCATCAAGAGCCATGATCGATGGCAGATGAATGGACGGAAGTGGTAATGGTTAAATTGTAAAAATCTTTAGGGTGGCGAAAAGGGGCAGAAATGCTCCTTTTTGCTGTAAAAGATAAATCAATGAAGGATTCATATCAAAGTTAACAAAAAAGTGACTCTTTAATAATATCAACGGACAGTTAGCGAAATTATTGATATTTTGGCAATGTGAACGAAAAATCGTTAGATTGTCAAAAGTCAGTATTTTGTCGCTTTTCCTTGACATATGGCCTGCTGGAGTAGTATAATTATTGTTGGCGTGCTATGCCCGCCCGAAACCCATTGAACGTATGGATGCCGGGAGATAAGAATATGGTTAAGGACAATTGTCAGAAGATAAAACTATTAAAGCTTATTGAAATGCTACGACAGGAGAGTGATCCTGATCATCCACTAAGAACGGTGGTTATATGTAAGAAATTAACGAAAATGGGGATATCCTGTGACCGGAGAACTTTGAGCAAGGATATAGGATTGCTACGAGAATTTGGTTATGAGATTGGTTCTAAGAT
>JAGACB010000234.1 GCA_017614345.1 Lachnospiraceae bacterium | reverse complement strand
GTGTATCGGCTCGTCTTCTCATCCGACCGAAGCAGCGTTCCGTCCAGATCGGATACATACAGTGTTTTCAATGCCTTTCTCCTCCCCCGGTTTAATAGTTGCAGGTCTCCGACCTGCAACAATCGTCGATTAAGCGAAGCTTAATCGGCGTCCCCCGTTTGGCTCGCTACGCGAGACAAACTATTCCTATACACAAAAAGTATAGCAGATATTTCCTCCGGAGTCAGTAGGCTTTTCTTATTTTTTCATTTGGCGTAACCGGATTTCGGAATGAAAAAACACATTTTTCCCAAATCTTTTTTGCAATTTGATAACCGTTTCGCCACACTTTCGACATACTTTCGAAGGATACTAATGTCATAAACCTAAAATCCGGACAGAAGCATGGTCCGGTAGACAGGAGAAAGTATGATGGATAACGAACAAAACAATAACCAGTATTCCGGACAGAGTTTTGATCAAACGCAGAACACAGGATATGATCCGAATATTTCACAGGGTTTCAGTTATGCACAGGATCAAAATGCAGGATATGATCAAAGTCAGAACACAGGCTACGATCCCAATGCAGCTCAGAGCTTTGGTTATGGCCAGGATCAGAATGCAGGCTATAATTACTCTCAAAATGCAGGACAGGCTCCGACGCCCGAACCGCCGAAGAAAAAGGGCGGAACCATTTTCCTGATCCTGATCATTGTGGTGGTACTGCTTCTCTGCTGCTGCGGAGTGGGCGGCCTTTGCGGAGGCGGCTACCTGTTCTCTCAGGGCAGTAATTCGCTCCTGGGACTCGGCCAGCAGCCCACCATTACCTCGACGCCTCAGAAGCCGGACGAGACGGAGTCCTCGCCTGAAGAGACTCAGGAAACGAAGGATCCTTACCTGGCATACAATCAGGTCACTCCCACACCGCCCGAAACCTCCGATGCGACAAACGTGGTCAACTTAGATAACGGCGGAGCTATTGCCCACACCAACCCTTTTACCAAGGATACTTATCTTGCTGATGTTGTGGAAGAGATCCTTCCCAGCGTGGTTTGTATCACCATCAACTATGAATACAGCTACAGCATGATGGGACAGGTTGCTACCCAGAACGCTCTTGCCAGCGGATCCGGCGTGATCATTTCCCAGGACGATGATTATATCTATATTGTCACCAACAACCATGTGGTTTCCGAAGAGGACAGCAGCCAGTCCGCATACAGCTATTACTACTCTGCGAACTTAGAGAGCTCCAAGCTCACTGTCACCTTCTGTGACGGTACCGTTGCTGAGGCAGAGATCCGCGGAACGGATAATGAAAAAGATCTGGCCGTGATTGCTGTGAAGCTTGACGGCCTGGAGAAATCCACCAAGTCCGAGATCAAGATGGCTACCCTCGGTTCCTCCAAAAACATTCGTCTCGGTGATCAGGTCATTGCCATTGGTAACGCCATGGGATTCGGAACCTCCGTTACCTCCGGTATCGTTTCCGCATTAAACCGCGACGTGACCTTCAGTGACAACATCACCAGAACGCTGCTTCAGACAGATGCAGCCATCAACCCCGGCAACAGCGGCGGCGGTCTCTTTGACCGTTTCGGAAACCTGATTGCCATCAACTCCGCAAAGTATGCGGACACAGATGTTGAGGGTATCGGCTATGCCATTCCCATCTCCGATGTTACCGATCTGATCCTTGACCTGATCGCATTCAAGCCCCGTACCGAGCTCTCCGAAGAGGAGCAGGGATTCCTGGGTGTCAGCGGACAGGATATCGATGAGAAGCTTTCCTCCTACTATGATATGCCTGAGGGCATTTACCTGACCAAGATCGTGGAAGACAGCCCTGCACAGGAAGCAGGCCTCATGCTCTACGATGTGATCACCGCCATCAACGGCACCAAGGTTACCACCGGCAAGGCCATGACCGAGCTGATCAAGACCTATGCAAAGGGCGAAGAGATCACCGTAACCTACTCCCGTCTGGAGAACGGTTCCTACATCAACCACGAAGTATCCGTTGTTCTTTCGAGCCGTGCAGAATACCTGGAGAAGCTTCAGCGTGAAAAGCAGGAACGTCAGCAACAACAGCAAAACGGACTCGGAAGATGATCCCCCGCAGGACCTCATCCGAAGTTGATCATATCACTCTC
This sequence comes from Lachnospiraceae bacterium, assembly GCA_017614345.1. Classification (GTDB taxonomy): domain Bacteria; phylum Bacillota; class Clostridia; order Lachnospirales; family Lachnospiraceae; genus JAGACB01. Next base: position 1,891 of record JAGACB010000234.1, on the reverse strand, counting down.
TTTCGAAACAACTCCCCGGGCATCTGATGCAGGGGAGTTGTTTCATTTTGTCAAAAACTTCCTTTCGTCACCGAAAGCAGGAACAATCATAAAATATGAACATCATATATACCCCTGTTCCTATTTTCATAACCCAAACATATGAATACCACCTGCAGCCAAGATGTATTCATTTTGCTGGTGTTTACAGGATTTTTTGCAACTTTTTTCAAAAATTTTGAAAGAAAGACTTGCATTCCGGTCATAAATATATTATTATCGTTTCAAGATCAGAAACGACTGATCCGTGAATCAGCTTAACACTCAATTTCACTCATAAAGACAGTAGAGCAGCCCACTGAGAGAATTCTCGGCGGGCTGCTTTACTTTTTGTCTCCCCTGTGTTTCAGGGGCGGTGTTTGCATTTATTCTATTTAATTTATGACGTCAAGGATTGCGCTCTTCTTCTCTTCTGCTTTCGGGGAAATGATGAGAAATACATACTTTCCTTTTCGCTCGATCACAGCGCTGTCCAGCAGTTTCATCTGATTCGTTCCGTAGGATTCAAAATCCCTTTTACGGGAATCAAGTCTTTGTTCCAGCCGAACCAGGTAATCCTCCGCAGACTCTTCATTTTCTGCGATCAGGAAGATCTCCTCCGTCACATCCATGTTGGATTCCGGAAGCCTCACGTAAAAGCTGTCCGGAGCCGGATCATTGATCCGGTAGATCCGGCGGACATCCATGGCATCACCGGGTTGTTTCAGTGTGTCAGCCTCGCCGGCATAAGTAACGCTTTCCAATGCCTGACGGATCTCCGGAACGGTAACGTCCCCTCTTACCCGCTCCTTCAGGAGGACCGGAAGGATCAGAGCCAGGATCATCAGTCCCGCCACGATCTCCGAAACGATCATTGCCGTCCGAATGGTTTTTCTTCTTTTTTTCAGCCGCATCAGGGCCCGCCCCTTCAAAGGGATCCTTGCCATATCTCCTTCCTCCTTTCCGGAAAATGATTTTGTTTTCAACTGATTCCGGTCTTGTCTTTTTTTCCGGTCTCAAATAAAACTTCAACAGCGATCCATGATATTATTTGCATATTGCTTTTCATCAACAAAGGATATCGTCCAGATACTGAAGCCAGATCAGGTAAAATGATCTCTTGAAATGGATCCCGTCATCCATGTACCAGTCCTGACGGACCATCCACTTCAGATCCACATAGTCCGCATACGGACTTCCGGCGCACCACCCCTCCAGAACCTGATCAAAGACCGGCGCCCGGGCCAGATCCTCGCGAACCGCACCGAGACTGTTCGACGGCGGCGTCATGGAGCAGATCAGGATCTTTGCCTCCGGCAGAGCAGCATGGACCTGGGCCACCCTCTGCGCATAAGCCTCCGGATAGGAATCGTAGGTCTCATGATCCGCATCATTCAATCCGGTGAAAAATATCACCGTCTCCGGATACATCTGCAGTGCCCGGTCCGTTACCGGCCCGAGATTTCTTGTGATCCCGCCACGTTCATAAAAGACCTGTGATTCATCCAAGAGCCCATACTCCAACAGCGCCTGTGCCATGGAATCCCCCACCACAGCCACCGTGGAAAATCTTGCCTTCAGCCTTCCCAGTTCCTCCGGACTGAGTTCCTCTGCCTTCCCGCTCTCCACCTGCGCCCGAAGAAGGGCCATCAACTCTTCTGAGGAGTCTTGGGGGGAAGATGTTTCTGCACTGTGATCAGTCTCGGGATCTTTCCCGGAGTTTCGATCTGTTTCTTTCTCAGGATCATTTTCCGGACCATTATCCGTTCCATTCTCCGGGTCATTCTCTGAGTCTTTTCCTGATTCTTTTTCAGAACCTTCACTTTGCGGCTCTTCTCCCCAAGAAGCTTCTTCAGACTGTTTCTTTGCAGCT
>JAGACB010000233.1 GCA_017614345.1 Lachnospiraceae bacterium | reverse complement strand
GCAATCAGCGCCGATGTGTCTGTAGAGCTCAGTCATGAAGCTCTGGCAGAAACGCATAACTTCAGCGTCGGACTTGCCCTTAGGATCGAAATCGGAACCACCCTTGCCGCCGCCCATAGGCAGTGTTGTAAGGGAATTCTTCAGGATCTGCTCAAAGCCGAGGAACTTAATGATACCGAGGTATACACTGGGATGGAAACGAAGACCACCCTTGTACGGTCCGATAGCAGAGTTGAACTGTACACGGAAACCACGGTTGATCTGTACCTTACCGTTGTCATCTACCCAGGGAACACGGAACATGATCACACGCTCGGGTTCTACGAAGCGATCGAATACGCCTGCCTCTACCAGGTCAGGTCTGCGATCTGCTACTACTTCAAGGCTCTCAAAAACCTCTGTTACAGCCTGAATAAACTCAGGTTCGCCGGGATTACGCTTCTCAACTTGCTTAAGAAGATTAATCAGATACTCATTTTGCATTGTTTTTTCTTCCTTTCGTCAATAATATTATTTTGTCTGAAAAACATGCCAAATCGAATTATTAGTTATTCGATCCCCGGTTTTGGTACAAATCCGAAACCATACACATTTTAATCAATCCGATATTAAAATGCAAGATATTTTTTTATTTTTTGTTCAGAAAAAAATACAGAAAATTCCCCCAAACAGAAAAATCGGATCCCCCGCCCTTTTAAGAGCAGAGGATCCGGGGTTGTTTTTCAGATCAGGGATCTTAAGAGGAAACTCACAGAATGCCGATCTGGCAGCACTTCATGGCATCCAAAGCATTCTGATGGCTTTCCGGACTGACTCCGGCGCAGCAGGCAGGATCCACAAGGATCGGCACTTCCGGGAAGGAAGCCTTCAGGATCATGGCATTCGAGATGACACAGATATCGGTACACAGGCCGATGAGTGTGATCTCCGTCACAGCCTCTCCCTTCTCTTCTTCAAAGTCTTTCAGCTTACGGGGAAGCTCCGTGCTTCCGAAGGAAGGCTTGTTGATGACTCTCTCTTCGGGAACGGGCTGAAGCTCCGGAATGATCTGCCAGCCGGGAGAGTTCTTTATACAGTGGACCACGGGAAGATTCTTTCCTTCCTGGGTCAGGAGATAATTATCCATATGGGTATCTCTCGTATAAAATACCTCTCCGTCAAAGCTGCGGATCTTCTCCGCCACAGCAGGAACAATGGCCTCCGCCTCGGCAGAGCCCAGCGCTCCGTTTACAAAATCCTTCTGCATATCCACTACGATCAGTACTTTCATATGATCCTCCTTTTCTCCTTCAGATCAGTCTGTAAAGATAATGCTCTGTCTTTAAAGATCGGTTTTTGTCCTTAAAGATCATGCTCAATCTTTAAAGATCATGGGCAGGAAATCATGGATGCATCTTCTCCATACGCTCCAGTCATGTCCGCCGGGGAAGGTCTTTCTTGTGATGTTCAAAGGCTTACCCTCAAGTCTTGCATCATCACGTTCAAAGCTGGCAAAATAATTGTCCTCGGTACCCATTGCACGGTAGAATACCTTGAAGCTGGAATTAAACTTCTCTGCGTCCTCCAGGATATCCAGGTGAGGCTCGGGGAAGGAATTCTCGCCGAAGGAGAAGCTCATAAAGCCGCTGAATACACCTACGTAACCGAACAGGTCCGGGTTCGACATGGTGATCTGGCTGGTCTGGTAGCTTCCCATGCTGAGTCCTGCCATGGCGCGATGCCATTTGTCCGTATAAACCTTATACTTGGACTCGATGTACGGGATCAGGTCCTTTAAGAGCACTTCATTGAACAGACCGAAGCGCTTTGCAGGATCATCCGACTGTGTCTGGCCGTAACCCATGACAACGATCATGGGAGTCATTTTTCCTTCTGCAAGAAGGCGGTCGGCGATCCTTGCCATATGACCCTGATATACCCATCCGGTCTCGTTCTCGCCGTAGCCGTGCTGCAGGTACAGAACGGGGTATTCCTTGTTCGGATCGTAATCTGCAGGGGTATAAACAATGCAGCTCTCGATCTTTCCGCTGACGGAAGACTCAAAATATCTTCTGGTAATGGCACCGTGAGGCACACCTGTGATCTCGTCCCAGTCCTCCTCTCCCGGAACCGGAATGTCCACGAAATTCATGGGACGGCAGCAGCCGAAGCCGACGGGCAGATAGGGGTTCAGTACCTCATTGCCGTCGATCTTCAGGAAGAAATACTTGAAACCTCTTCCGAGATCCACGTCTCCTTCCCACTCTTCCTCCGTAACCTTCTGAAGAGGTGTCACGGAACCGAACTGGTCGATCACTACCTCTTTTGCAAACGGAGCCTTGATGCGGAACCGCACCTTTCCGTCCTCCAGGATCTCATAACCCTGATTTCCGTCACGATTCGGCTCTCCGAAGTAGGGATCGAAGGAAAGTGCCGAGTCAAGTGGCCATTGTTTCTTCATTTTTTGTAACCCTCCTTATGAAAAATGATTATTACTCTTCTCATCTTTTAATGTTCCTGCTGCGATACAGGAAGGTGATCATCTGAGCACGGGAACAATAGGTACCCGGCTGGAACGTACCGTCGGAGTAACCGCCGGTGATGCCGTTCTCGCTGGCCCAGATCACAGCCTTGTAATAGTAGGCCGACCTGTCCGTTACGTCCGTGAACTTGCTGGTCTTGCTCTTCGGCTCCGGCTTTCCGGCATATCTCCACAGGAAGGTGACTGCCTGCTGACGGGTACAGATATCTTCGGCCCTGAAGGTACCGTCTGCACAACCGCCTATGATGCCGTTCTCCGCTCCCCATTGAACCGCCTTGTAGTAATACAGGGTCCGGTCATTAACGTCGCTGAAAATGGGCGTTTTGGTCCTGGGTTCGGGGCAGCCGGCCATACGCCACAGAAATGCTGCCATCTGTCCACGGGTACAGTTCCCCTGGGCATCGAAGCTGGAATATACTCCCGAGATCGGGTTCTTTACTCCGGAGGTGATACCTTTTTCGATCCCCCAATAAACCGGCTCGTAGAAGTAATCGCTCTTGGCCACATCCCAGAAGCCCGCTACGGACTTCACACGATTGACCTCCAGCATATTGTTCAAGAATCTGTTGAAATCACCGCGGGTCACACGTCCGTGAGGATCGATATTCTGCTCCTCCTTGTCGGTGGTTCCGGGTTTTGCTCCGGGTGCCGCCTTTCCCTCGATGATGTGCCAGGTTGCCGCCCAGCAGACTGCTTCCCATGCATACTCCTGGATCTCGTAATAGTCCTGATAGTCATCGCTCCGACCGAAGTCGATGGATCTTTTCAGCCCGTAGTTCTCCGAGTAGCGCATCAGCATATAGGCAACGTCCTGTCTCTTGACATATTTGCCCACGCCGAAGGTGTCATCGGTCACGAAGGGGTAACCGGTACACATACTGTTCTGCTCGCCCCAGATAATGGCATCTTCATAAGGTGAGCCGGGCAGTACGTCCTTAAAACGGGAGGTTCCGGACACGGCAGGGCTTCCCGCCATACTGTAGAGTGCCTGAACCACCTGTTCTCTGGTCATCAGATCCTTTACGGAAACGCCGGATTCCAAAGGAGAATAAGGGATCGCCTTCAGTTTGGCAGTTCCGTTACTGGTGGTGTTTATCTTTACCTTATCATCGATCCAGATCACAAAGTCACTGTCTCCGCCGGTGGAATCCTCTCCGCCGTAGCTGATGGTCCAGGAGCTGGATCTGTGACCTTCGTCCGCCTTCACACCCTCTCTGTAGATCTTCAGAAGGTAGGGGTTGTTACCGATGTTCAGGGAAGTAAAGTCATTGTATCCCGCCCACAGGAAACGAAGGTTCGTGTTAGTGGAGATATCCAGAGACTTCAGGCCGTTGTCCTGAACCTGCAGGATCGCCAGTTTGGGATTATTGGACAGATCCAGGGACTTCAGATAATCACGGTTGTAGCTTACCACCAGCTTGGTCAGTTCCGGATTCTTGCTGACGTCCACGGTGGTACAGTTGTTATTGGCGCAGTTGTAATACTGCAGCCCCGGCATGTTACTGGTATCCACGTCTCCCAGCCCCGGATTATCCCAGACATCCAGTCGCTTCATCTTCGGATTCTTGGACAGATTCAGTGTCTTGAACTTGTTCCGGAATGCATCCAGATGCATCAATCTGGGATTATGTGTCACATCGAGACTGGTCAGTTCGCAGTCTCCGCACATCAGATGCTCCAGAAGCCGGTTTTGGGAAACATCGATTTTCTTTAACGGGTTCGAGTTACACTCGATATAGGACATCTTCGAATTCTTCGAAACGTTTAATGAGGTCAGTTTGCAGTTATAGCAATAAACCCATTCCAGATTCGGCAGGTTCGAAAAATCCAGAGAGGTAAACAGATTGTCTGAGCACCAGATACCTGTTAACAGTTTGTTCTGGCTCAGATCCATACTCGAGATCTGATTATCCATGCAATACAGTCCGCGAAGCTCCTTAAGGTATTCGATCCCCTTAAGGGACTTGATCCCGCGGCTGTCACACCAGATATTTCTTGCATAGATGATCTCCTGCGAATCCAGGACCCAGTTATGATCCAGATCCAGCGACTCATACACCGCTGCACGGAAATTCGGATCCGGGAACGTGGTGGCATTGATCGACACAGGCTTATAGGTCACTGCCGCCGATGCCTTCTGTATCCCAACCCCCGGCGTTATGGTCAGTCCGCCGAGGACGGTGGTCGCAACCAGAAAGCCTGCGATCGCCCTTTTTATCGGTCTTTTGTTGAAATGCATTTTCAAATGCTCCCTCTTTTTTTCATTTTCCTAAGTGAATCCCATTCTGCAGGCCTTCGCCCGCAGCTCCGATCATTGCAGATCTCCTTTGGCATAAGATCATAACAACATCTTTCATGATACACCATTTTGTAGTGAAATTCAACTTTTCGTTTTCGATGCGAAGAAAGAGGAGCATCTTCCCTTGATCTTAATGATCCGTCTGCTTCTCTGTTTTTATCTCTGTTTTTTTCTTCAGGTTCAGGTAATCGATGAGATAACAGGGCAGGATCCCGATGGCATAGCTGAGCATGTCAATGTTGGAATAGCTGGTTCCGATCAGGATCCGAAGGAGCCGGTTGGTGATGCCGAACCGATCGCAGAAGCCCCACAGCTGAAGCAGTTCGACTCCAAAGGCAAAGAGCAGGATCAGTGTGGGAAGAAGAAACCATTTGTCCGGTTTCTCCGGACTTACGGTTCGGGCGAAGGCGTAGATCAGGATCACCACCAGAACGTCTCCGAAATAGCTTCTGATCCATCCCGTGGCATAGAGGCCGATCAGTACCTCCGCTCCGAACAACAGCAAAAATGCCGCCAGAAAACAAAGTCTTTTCATGTTCATCCTATTCGATCATCTTTGATCGATCTTCCTATTACAATGTTCTGCTCCTGTACAGGAAGGTCACCATCTGAGCACGGCTGCACTTGCCGTCCGGCTTGAAGGTTCCGTCGGAATAGCCTCCGGTCACTTTGTTTTCCGTAGCCCAGAGCACTGCCTTATAGTAGTATGCCTTCTGATCCTTCACATCTCCGAAGGAGCTCTTGGAATTCTGCGGCTCCGGCTTTTCGTAATAACGCCAGAGGAAGGTCACAGCCTGCGCACGGGTGCATTCATTGTCCGGGCGGAAGGTCTTATCGGAATAACCGCCGATGATCCCGGTCTCCTCGCCCCACAGAACTGCCTTATAGAAATAGTCGCTGCTCTTGATATCCTTAAACACGGTCTTGGTACTCTTCGGTTCGGGGCAGCCTGCCATTCTCCAGAGAAATGCCGCCATCTGTCCGCGGGTGCAGATCCCCTGAGGATTAAAGGTATCGGCAAGGCCGGTCTGCTTGTTCTTCACGCCGCCGGTGATGCCCCGGTCCACAGCCCAGTAAACCGGATCATAATAATAGGTGCCCTTATTTACATCCGTAAAACCGGTCAGTACCTGATAATGTCTTGCCACATCTCCGTTCATTGCAAATACATCAATGAGGCCTCCCTTTTCGGGTGTTACCTTACCCTTCTGATCCACGGAGGCGATCGTCGGATCGGAAGTGATCCATTCTGCTTCACCGAAGCTCTTCGGAAGAGACAACGTAACAGGTTTCATGGGAGTTGTGGAGGTTACACCGGATACGTCCCGGATCGGATTCATAACGTAGTTTACGCTGCCGTGGAAATTCTCCGGAATATACTCAGAGAGAAGCTGCCCGTTCACCCTGGCATCCTCATAACCGTAGATCTGACAGAGGGCAGGGAAATAAAACAGATTATACACCCCTTCCTTCTCAGTAAAATTGCGGCTTAAGATCACCAGGTGTTCCAGTTCCGAGCATTGCGAAAAAATGTTCATCTCCAGCTCCGTTACACTTTCCGGGATCACCAGTTCCTTTAAGGAATAGCTGACGCGGAATGCTAATTCACCGATCTTCTTAAGATTTCTCGGAAGGACCACCCGGGTCAGACTGCAGTTGTCAAAGGAGAATCTGTCGATCTCCGTCACACTGTCCGGGACCACATAGACCCCTTCTCTGGCACTGGGAAAACGAAGCAGTTTTTTCAGATCTTTGGTGAACAGAACGCCATCGATATCGGCAAATGTCTCATTGGCATCATCCACATAGATCCCTTCAATAGTTTTGCAGCTATCAAAGGCAAATAATCCGATTTCATACACGTTCTTGGGAATATTCACCGTCTTGATCGAACTGCAGCGGAATGCTGCCGCACCGATCTTGGTAACCGAGTCAGGAAGCGTTACGGAATCAAGGTGCGTATAAATGAAAGCATCGGCTCCGATCTCGGTCACGCCCTTCGGCACCTTGAAGGAGCCTGTTCTGGTAGCGGGAAATGCGACCAGAGTGCTCTTGTTCTTGTTATAAACTACTCCATCCTTAGCAGAATACTTCGGATTATCAGCGTCAATGGTGATCTCCTGCAACGTTGTGCATTCCAATGAATCTGATCTCAAAGAGGTAAGGGATGCAGGAAGATGAAGCTTGGTGATCTTTGCACCATTAAAGGCTTCCTGTCCGAGTTTTTCGATTCCCTCTTCCAAAATGACCTCAGAAATATCACTGTCACCAAATACGTGATATTCAATCTCTTTTACCGTTCCGGGAACCGTGATACTGGTCGTCTGTGTGCCGGCCAGGAATCTCCATCCCATTGTTTCAAGATTGGAAGGAAGTTTGGAAACCGTTAAGTCTTTACATCCCGAAAAGCAGGTGCTTTCCAGGTCTGTAATGGAATCCGGAAGATTGATCACGGAAAGTTTGGAACAACCCTGAAAAGCAGAGCTGCCGATCACTTTCATTCCGTTCGGCAAAACCACTTCTTTCAATTCCGTACATCCGCTGAAAGCACAATAACCAAGCTCGGTGATCCCCTTTTTGATCACTACTTTGGTGATATTGGTCTTTTTGTAAAACGGGGTATCATCGGAAGACTTGCCCCCGATCTTTCCGGATCCGGAGATCGTCAAAACTCCCGTTGACGGATCAAAGGTCCAACTTGCCTTATCTCCGCACTTTCCGCTTGTTCCCTCAAGTTCCGACTCTCCGTATGCAGCGGCATACTGCGGTTTCCATGACAGCGTCGAGTTCGCCGGCAGGGACCATGTCAGAACCATAAAAGCCGCAGAAACCAGAATCGTACGCCCAATACAACCGACAATGCTGCAATGTTCTTTTCTCATCTTTTACCTCCTCAGATACACCGGGACCTTTTCGGTCCCTGACCTATCATGGTTTATTTGTTCCGTCCGGCGTAAAAAACCGAACACCCATGTTATTCTAACACAGTTTGAAAGCGGTGTCATCTTACGGATTTTGACCATTTTTCTTACAATGCGAAAGGAATCCTTCTTCTCATTTCCCTTCAAATATGGTAAAATGACAGACGGTCATGTATACGGAAAAATGACGGATCATGCCGATGATCCGATGACAGATCGATATAAAAAGGATCAACACCATGACGGATAAATATCTTAAGACTCAGGAGAAGAAAATGCAGCACAGAACAAGGATCAAGATCTGCGGACTGACCGCACCGAAGGAAGTGTCATACCTTGTCAAAAACAGGGTGGATTACGGCGGGATGGTCCTTTTTTTCCCGAAAAGCAAACGAAATGTAAGCCTTGAACAGGCTGAAAAGATCCTGCGGGAATTCCCGAAGGATCTGATCAGTGTGGCGGTGACCGTATCTCCCACCTTTGAGCAGATCCGGATGATCACGGAGCTGGGTTTTGACCGGATCCAGATCCACGGTTCCTATCCGGAGGAGCTTCCCGAAGACTGCCCGCCTCTCATCAAGGCCTTCAATATGTCGGACCTCGGAAGTCTCCCTGAGTACCAGGCGGATCCCTTAACCCGCGGCTTTGTCTTTGATGCCGCCCTTCCGGGAAGCGGCGTTCCCTACGACTTATCCGTCCTGCCTCCCCTTCCGAAGGAAAAGCCGGTGCTTCTGGCCGGCGGAATGGATCCCGAACGCGTGGGAGCTGCGATCTGCGCCCTTCGCCCCTACGGAGTCGATGTCTCCTCCGGTGTGGAATATCCGGACAGACCCGGAAAAGACCCTGATCGGATCCGGGCTTTTGCAGAAGCCGTAAGGAGAGCCGATCGGGAACATTTAAGAAATCCTTAGACTTTCATTTAACAGGAAGAAAACATTTTTTAGTATAATCCGGTTCAAGATCTTTGATCTTGCACTGATGTCGATCTTCCGGCGGTTGATCGGCATCATTTATGATACCATTTCCCCGGGATTCACTCAGGGGAACAGAAAGGATGAGCCATGTATTCATGTCCCAACTGTGCAGCCGCACTCCGGTTCAGCATCAAATCCCAGGACCTGTTCTGTGATCACTGCGACTCCCACTTCAGCCCCTATGACTTTGATAAGGAGCAGGACGCGGAGTTTCACGAATCGGGAATGTACGAAACCCAGATCTTCACCTGCCCCAGCTGCGGCGCCGAGATCTCTTCCACGGACAGTCAGGCAGCAGGCTTCTGCAGTTACTGCGGATCGCCTACCATTCTCTCCATGCGGATCCAGAAGGAACAGGCTCCCACGTCCATTATCCCCTTCTCCGTTTCCAAGGAAGAATGTATCAAAGCCTACAAGAAGTTTGTGAAGAAAGGGATCTTTGCTCCTTCCAAGATGCTGAAGGAAAGCCACCTGGAGGACTTCCGGGGGATCTATATGCCCTACTGGAACTTTAATCTGTCCCAGAACAATCTGATCCACTTGGAGACCAACCGCTCCTACCGTGTCGGTGATTACATCAAACACGAGGTCTACGGCATCAGCGCGAGACTGGAGGCCAGATACAGCGGCATCACCTTTGACTCCTCCTCTTCCTTCAGCGACGCCATCAGTGAGCGGATCGCCCCCTTTGACATTCACCATGCCAAGAGATTCACTCCTTCTTACCTGCTGGGGTTTTATGCGGATATCGCAGACGTTCCCTATTCCTACTATTCGGATCAGGCGGAGGCGGAAGCCAAGGCGGATCTCTACGATTTCCTGATAAAGGATGCGCAACTCGGTGCCGTTCCCGGAACATTAGACCGCTCCAAGATCAATTCACAGCTGACTCCCATTGTGAGCAAAGTAGATACCGTGATGTTTCCTGTCTGGTTCCTCTCCTATCGCTATAAGGACCGGATCGCCTATGCAACCGTCAACGGTCAGACCGGTAAGATCGCAGGAGACATTCCCGTATCCACAGGCAAATTTCTGCTCTTTTCCGGAGCCATTGCCGTGATCCTGTTCCTTTTCTTAAACATCTTCTTCACCTTCAAGCCGGTAAACCTGCTCTATGCAGTCATTGTCATTTCCGTGATCACCATGATCCTGTATCACCGGGAGTTAAAGCAGATCTGCAGGCAGGACCTGTTTCAGGACGATGTAGGCTACCTCTACAAGACCAGAGGAATGAAGGAAGAAGCGGAGGATGAGGTCATCCGCAAGGCCATCAGCGCACAGGAGAAAAGCCATGAAGGCGGCCATTCCGTCTCGGACATCTCTTCAAGAGCCATCGTATGGATCCAGAAGCATCGGAGCATCTTTTCCGTTGCCGTCAGCGCCCTGTTCTTCTTTGTTTATTTATTCGGATTCCGGGCCCTCTTCTCCTTCGGGAAAATGTCCGTTTCCATTGCAAGTGCATTTTCCAGATTTGCGACCCTGTTCCACGTGGGCTCCATAGTTCCCTATGTGGTCCTGGTGGTGGTTGCGATCCTGTGGTTCCTGCTCAGTTTTCAGCAGTGGAGGATGCAGAGTTCCATCTTTAAGGGTCCTCACATCCCCGGAGCGCTCCTTTCCGGCTCCGGCCTTCTGACCGCTTTTCTGACCCTGATCATCGATCCCGTGAATGACTGGTGGTATTACGGGGCAACCCTGGCAGCCGTGCTTCTGGTATTCTTCTCGCTCCTGCAGCTGACCCGCTACTACAACTTCCTGGCCACCAGGAAGCTCCCTCAGTACTATATGTATGAGGGCGGGGATTATAACGAAACCGGTGTTGACAGCGCGGAGATCAGCAGCTTTGATGAGATGAACGGCGGAAGCTTTTCCGGCATGAACAATAACGGCTTTAACAGCACTAACGACGACAGCTTCAGTGACTTTAAGGACAAAGACGAAGATTTATTCAAAGGAGACTGACAATGAACGGAATGATACATAAAATCTCACATCTGCTCATTTCCCTTGCACTTGCAGGCGGACTCTGTCTTCTTCTGCTTCCGTCCTGCATCACAAGAGCCTCTGCAGATAAGCCTACCTCTTCCGTATTGAATGATGAAACCGGCTACACGGCAGACATTTATGACAACGCCGATCTTCTGACTCAGGAAGAGGAGGCACAGCTTTTAAACACCATGTATAAGGTGACCAAAAACGGTTATGCCGTTCTGGTCACCATCAACGAAAACCCCGTAGACAGCGAGGTCCTTTACACCGACAGTTTCTACAAGCATCATTACGGAGGCACGAAAAGCGGTGCCATCATGCTGATCGACATGGAGCTTCGGATCCTCCGTCTGGAATGTTACAATGACATCGATGACGTGATCTCTTCCACCGATTCCTACACCATCGTGGACAACAGTTACGGCTATGCCTCTCAGGGCAAGTACTTTGATTGTGCCAACCAGACCTTCAAGCAGGTCAGCTCCCTGCTGTCGGGCATGAATATCCCCCGTCCCGTAAAATACATCGGAAATGCCTTACTGGCGCTTCTGATGTCCTCCCTCATCGGTTACATTATGATCCGGACCATCACCAAACCCGCTGTTGCCAGCATGACGGATTTAAGAAGGGCCCGTTACTACAATCGTTCCCTTCAGTCCGTATCTCATAAAATGATCTCCTCCAAGCTGGTCTACAGCCCTATGCCCAGAGGCGGCGGAGGGAGTTCCTCCGGCGGTGGAGGCGGTTCCCGCGGCGGTTCTCACGGAGGCGGAGGCGGACACCACAGCGGCGGAAGCCATCGGTTCTGACGAAAGGAGTAAAAATGTATTCCTGTCCCAACTGTGCAGGTGCACTCAGATTCAGCATCAAGTCCCAGGATCTTTTCTGCGAGCACTGCGATTCTCATTTCAGCCCCTATGATATCGAAAAGGAGCAGGATGCGGAATTTAATGAATCCGGAATGTATGAAACCTCGGTTTTTACCTGTCCGGGATGCGGCGGAGAGATCACTTCCACCGATACCCAGATTTCGGGCTTCTGTTCCTACTGCGGCTCTCCGACCATCTTGTCCGCACGGATCACAAAGGAACCGGCTCCGGCCACCATCATTCCGTTTTCCGTGACCAAAGAGGATTGCATCAAAAAATATAAAAGAGCCTTAAGATGGGGACTTTTTGTTCCCGGGGAAATGGTTTCTTCCTCTCACATCGATAAATTCCGCTGCATCTATATGCCCTATTGGAATTTCAAGGTAGGCCAGAACAATGTCCTCCACCTGCAGAGTCATCATACCAATTCGGTGGGAGATTATGTCCGTCACAGGATCTACCGGATCGATGCGGCACTTACCGCAGAATACGGCGGCATCACCTACGATGCCTTTTCTCTGTTTCATGACTCCATCAGCTCGGAAATCGCACCCTTCGACACTCATGACGCCAAAAGATTCACCCCCTCCTATCTGCTGGGATTCTATTCCAATCAACCGGATGTGCCTTCAGCCTTATACATGGACCAGGCTGAGGCGGAGGCAAAACAGGATCTTTATGATTTCGTAGCGAGCTCCGACCTGTTCGAGGATGTTCCCGGAGTGCTTGACCGGTCCGGGATCAGGGACGAAGTTCATCCGGCTGTAAAGGAGGCCAAGACCATCTTACTGCCGGTATGGCTCCTTTCCTTTCGTTACAAAAACCGGATCGCATATGCAACCGTCAACGGACAGACCGGAAAGATCTCCGCAGACCTTCCCATTTCCCCGGGAAAATACCTGATCTTTGCGGTGATCATATCCTTCATCATTTTCCTTTGTCTGCTGGCATTTTCCACCTTTAAACCCCTGACACTGCTCTTTTCGATCCTGATCTGTTCCTCCATCACCATGATCCTCTATCATCGGGAACTGATCATGATCCATACCGAGCTCCTGCTCCGGGATGATGTCGGTTATGCCTATCGTCTGTCCAGGATCAGCGGTAATTCCGACGAGCAGAGCTTAGAGGAGGCCGTGGAGCTGCAAAAAAAGAAATATGCAGGAAGACGGCTGAAGCATTTCTTTTCCGAGAAAAAAGAAGAATACCGGGATCGGATCCAAAACCGGAAAGGCGAGACCTCCTTCCCGGAGGCGATCCTGAACCTGGTCTTTCTCTTCGGTGATTTCCTCCTGTCCAAAATGTTCCGAGGAGAAACGGTTTTAGATGTTGTTTCGGGATTAGGCGCACTCTACGGCCTGATCCTGGGCGTGACCTTTCTGATCGGCATCTTTGATTACATATGGGATTTCTTTTCGAAAGCCGCCAAGATCCCCGGTGCCTTCGTAAACGCCACCGATTACCTGTATCATTATATGATCGACAATATGGATCTGCGGCTGATGGGCATTGTATTCGGTGCCGTAACGGTACTCTTTATGATCCTCATCGGCATCCGTGAACGAAGCATCCAAAAGGAGATCCATGAGAAACTCCCTCATCTTCCCGGAGTTCTCTTCCCCGGAGTTTCGCTCTTAACGGCTCTTGCCGTCATGATCCTTCAGCCCTCCGGGGACCTGTGGTACTGTCTTGCCACCGTTGTTACAGTGGCAACGGAGGTACTTTCGATCCTGCAGCTGATCCGATTCTACAACTATCTGGCAACAAGAAAACTGCCTCAATACAATCTGTATGAAGGAGAAGAATGATCCATGGAACTGACAATCCTGATCGAAAAAGCACTCGTAGCACTTCTTTTCGGGATCCCTCTCAGTTATTGGCTGATCCGGCTGATCACAAAACCGAGAACCGCTACGAAGAAAGAGTTAAAATCCACCCGTTATCGTTCCAGAATGTTCACCTCCGTCAAGTACGAAGTGATCAAAGACTGGGCCGATTACTGCCCTCCCTATGACCGTCCGGAGCCGTAAGCCAAAGCCCCTGCAGACTCTGCAGGTAATTTCGGGCTTTCCCACAGGCTCTGAAGAAAGGAGGAACCATGTATTCCTGTCCCAATTGTGCAGGTGCACTCAGATTCAGTATCAAGTCCCAGGATCTTTTCTGCGACCACTGTGATTCTCATTTCAGCCCTTATGACATGGAAAAGGCGCAGGATGCGGAGTTTCATGAATCCGGAATGTTCGAGACGCAGGTATTTACCTG
>JAGACB010000232.1 GCA_017614345.1 Lachnospiraceae bacterium | reverse complement strand
TCATCCGGGAGATCGACCTGGCGGAGCTGGTGAAAAATGCCATCCGGAAGCGGAAGAAAACCCTGATCTCAGGGCGGGCCTCCATCCACATCGACGAATCCTTGAGTAATGAGTTTCCCGGAGGCAAAAAGCCCCACAGCGATGCCAAGTGGCTGGATTTCATCATAGGCCAGGTCATCGACAACAGCATCAAATACGCCAAGGAAAATGAGCCTCTCTCCCTCTCCTTCCGCGCCGAACTGAAACGGATCGAGGATACCGACCGCATTTGCCTTGTAATCTGCGACAACGGCATCGGCATCAAAAGCGCCGAGCTCTCCCGGGTCTTCGAGAAGGGCTTCACCGGCACCAACGGCCGCCGCGGCAAAGCCTCCACCGGCATAGGTCTGTACCTCTGCCGCCGCCTCTGCCACAGACTCGGCCACGACATCGAAGTCGAATCCGAAGAAGGCACCGGCACCACCACACGGATCATCCTGTGACGCATGTTGCTGACAATAGGGATTGCCCCCGGTGACAAGAGGGACGGTTCTTTTGTCATCTTCTCTGTCATCTCCAAACATGCAAACAGGGATCATCTCCGATTTTTGCTCAGAATGCAAAAATCAGAGACGATCCCTGTTTTATCTTATGTGTGAAGAAAAAGGACGGAAAAACCTCTCTCATTCTTCACCTTTGTCAGTTACATTGAGGACAATGGATCCGTCCGGATTCACTCCTGTGACTCCTCCGTGCAGACGTAACGATACAGGAAGGTTACCAGCTGGGCGCGGCTGCAGTTGTTTGCAGGGCGGAAGGTGCCATCGGAGTAGCCTCCGGTGATGCCTTTCTCGCTGGCCCACAGGACTGCCTGATAGTAGTAGGCATCCTTGTTCTTATTATCGGAAAATGCATTCTTATTTCCGGCAGGTTCGGGCTTGCCGGCCATGCGCCACAGGAAGGAAACGGCCTGAGCACGGGTGCAGACATTGTCCGGGCGGAATTCCAAGCCGCCGGAAACCTTGTAGCCTCCTACAATGCCTTTTTCATAGCCCCAGAGCATTGCCTTGTAGTAGTACGCCTTTGTATCCTTCACATCCTTGAAGGGATTCTTTGTAGTCGTCGGATCCGGACAACCGTTCATACGCCACAGGAAGGATACCATCTGAGCACGGCTGCAATCATTTGCCGGCCGGAAGGTACCGTCGGAATAACCGCCTACGACTCCCACCTCTGCTCCCCAGTTTACCGGAACATACCAGTAATCCGATTCTCTGGTCACGTCATTATACAGCACACGGATCGGAATGCCAAAGGGAAATGTCTCGGTTTCGCTGCCGGTCATCCAATAGCCAAATCCGGGAGCCTTTGCTTTGATCACGCCGTCCTTCATGGTGATCACAGCGGTATGGGAGGTGTACATCACTGCGCTGTCAATTTCCCATTCTTCGGCATACTTTCTTACATCCAGGGTCTCCCCCGGCTTCAGGGTAAATGACGCCGGACTCAGATACTTGTTTTTGGATTCAACATACCTGAAAACCACAAGCTCACTGTTTCCCAGTCCGTCTGTCACCTCACAGGTAAGAACCAGATCATCCATCGAAAACATAAACACGGTCGAGGATGCCGACTTGGTGTTCGTCATCGCTACATTATTTTCCTCAAAATCCTCCCAGCATGTGTACACTTTCCACACATAAACAACCTTACTCAGATCATCTCCGACCACATCCACATAAAGCATGCCCGGTCTGAAGAACGGATCTGCTTCCACTTCAACATATTGCTTCTTGGTTCCTCCCGCATAAGCGTGAAAATGGTTTTCTGTGGCCTTATTCTCCACCTGAAGAACCTCTGTCACAGTCTCATCCGAGCCTGCTGTCACAGGAGCTGCATAGCCTGTTGTCAGGCTCAGACACGTTGCCAGAAAAATGGCAGCCACACGGGCTGTAAGCTTTTTCAATCTCATAATTTCCTCCTTGTCATCACTTATTTTTTCTTGTTTGCATATCTGTACAGGAACGTTACCATCTGAGCACGGGTGCAATCACCGCTCAAACGGAAGGTACCGTCCGGATATCCGCCGGTGATCCCGTTCTCACTTGCCCAAAGGACTGCTTTGTAATAGTAGGCATTCTTGTTGGTTACATCGCTGAAGCTTGACTTGGTTGCCTTCGGTTCAGGGCTTCCGTAGTATCTCCAAAGGAAGGTAACGGCCTGGCTTCTGGAGCAGGTTCCCTGAGGTCGGAAGGTATTATCCGAATAGCCTCCTACGATCTTCTGCTCGGTTCCCCAAAGAACCGCCTTGTAGTAATATGCCTTCGGATCCAGATCCGTAAATACGGAGGTCTTTGACTTCGGCTCCGGACAACCGGCCATACGCCAAAGGAAGGAGATCATATGGGCACGGGTGCAGACACCCTGAGGGTTGAAGGTTGTCACAACGCCGTTGGAATCCTTGATACCGCCGGTAATGCCGTTTTCCGCTGCCCAGTATACGGAATCATGGAAGTAGTCACCGCTCTTAACATCGGAAAAGCCCGTGCTTACATAATAGTGGCAAGCTCCGCCCTTTGCAAAGGCATAGACCTCTGTGACTTTTCCTTCCTTGGAGGGAGTGATCACTCCTTCGGAGGAGATCTTCAGTACCGCCGGATCATAAATGTAAAATGACAGATTCTTCCAAGTCTCTTCGGTAGCACCGGTAGGAGGAACCAGTTTCGCAGTGGATCCCGGGGGAACAAATTCCGTTTTCCCCTTTACGAGAGTAAGCGCGTAATTGGGTGCCTTTTTGAAAGAAGACACATATTTGGAAGGCTTCATTCCGTTGATCGTGGCGCCTGCATAGGTGTAGATCGTGAAATCAGAAGGATACTGTTCCTCCGACCAGTTTTCACCGAGTTCCATTTTTGTATCCTTGGGATTCAAAAGCACCAGGTGCTTTAAAGCGGAGCAATCAAAGAATTGATAATCGTCCAAAGAAGTTACAGACGCAGGGATCACGATCGAGGACATTTTCGTACATTTTTCGAAAGCAGAGCCGCCGATTGTTTTCACATTTTCACCCATTATGATATGAGTCAGGTTTTTTCCCTTATAGAAAGCTTTATAGGCAATGGCTTTAACGCTGTCCGGAACCCGGAAGGTCGCTGAGGTCTTTCCGATGGGATAGGAAAGCAATACCGTTTTATCCTTGTTATAAAGTACACCGTCAATAGAGGTATAGTAAGGGTTGCCCTTCTCAACATTGATCTCCTGAAGAGATTCACAGCCTATGAAGGTATTATAATATGTTGTGTCCCCATCAAAGGACCATTCTTCCGCTCCGAGTGAAGTAACCTCCTTCGGGATTGTGATCTTCTTAAGAGATTTACAATTTTGGAATGTATAGGTTCCGCCGAATGACGTCACTTCATTGCCGGCGAACTTGATCTCGGTGATCTTTTTATTTCCGCAGAACGCAGACCGGCCGAGATGTGTGACACAGGACGGAACCGTAAACGTTCCGCTCATTGCTCTCGGAACATATACCAGACAATAGCGATCCTTCAGGGAGATAACGCCGCCTCCCACAGACTCAAAATAGGGGCTGGATATATCGATCCATACCTCTTCCATCAGATCATTATCAAGAGCCATGCCGTTTTCGATATCGCTGACGGTTTCCGGAATATAAAGTTTCTTGACACCGGTTTCTCCGAACGCATAACCTCCGATTTTTTCCAGACCATCATTCAGTGTAACACTCACAAGATTACGGTTCACAGCAAACGCAGACTGGCCTATTTCCTTTACCGAAGGAGGAATGATGATCTCTTCTAAGGATGTTTCCAGAAAAGCATCGAAACCGATGGTCGTGACGGTCTTCGGGATCGTGATGGAACTCAGGGATCCACAGAACCGGAAAGATGCGTTTCCGATGGTGATCAGTCCGGATTCCAACTGAACGGAAGATAAGTTCTTGCAATTCTGAAATGCTCCGGATCCGATCCGGGTGACGGAACCGGCTACTTCTACGGACTTCAGATTTTTACAGGAGCCAAAGTTGCCGTTCCCTACAGAAGTGATGCCCGAACTGATGACCACTTTTTTGATATTATCCTTGCTCTGGAAGGGGCCGTCCTTATAGGACCCGCTTCCGTAATCATACATATCTCCCGTTCCATTGATCGTCACGGTTCCTGTTGCCATATTAAAGATAAAGGTAGCATTATCGCCGCACTTTCCGGATGTCTGTGACAGTGTATCCGCCTCAGCTGTTTGGATGAGTGAAAAGCCCGTACCTCCCCCGGTTACAAACTGCGGTACCTGTAACAGAGCCGTTGCCAGCAGCAGACTTGCGCCGGCAACTGCTGCTCTTGTCAAAAGTTTCCTTCCGCTTTTGACACTGAATACTTTTTTCTTCATGGATTTCCTCCGATTGTTTTGTCTCTTTTGAAATGATCACTTTCCGATGTTTCTGCTCCGATACAGGAAGGTCACCATCTGGGCACGGCTGCACTCGCCGTTCAAACGGAAGGAGCCGTCGGAATAACCGCCGGTAATACCGTTTTCACTTGCCCAAAGGACTGCCTTGTAATAGTATGCACTCTTATCTGTTACATCATTGAAATTCGATGTGGTCGCCTTCGGCTCCGGACTTCCGTAATATCTCCACAGGAAGGTTACCGCCTGGCTTCTGGAGCAGATCCCCTGGGGACGGAAGGTGTTGTCTGCGTAGCCGCCCACGATCTTTTTCTCGGTTCCCCAAAGAACGGCCTTGTAGTAATAAGCATTCGGATCGAGGTCGGTAAAGGTTGTGGTGGTATTTTTCGGCTTGGGGCAACCTGCCATACGCCAGAGGAAGGAGATCATCTGGCCACGGGTACAGACGCCCTGGGGATTGAACTTGGAGTAAAAGCCGTCAGAATCTTTCACTCCACCGGTAATACCATTGTCAACTGCCCAGTAAACCGCATTATAATAGTAATCGGATTTCTTCAGATCCGTAAAACCAACCGAAACGGAATACCGAACGACTGCACCGGAGCCGCAGGCATATACTTCCGTTGTGCCCTCACAAAGCGGAGTGATCACGCCGGCAGAAGATACTTCCAAAACAGAATCATCACGAACAACATACTCCAAATCCTCTGATTGGGAAGTCGAAATGCTGCTCGGAACTTTCAGTTTTGCAGTCTTTCCCATCATGACAAAGGTAGCATTCGCATCGTAAATGGGGGTGTAGCCGGAAAAATATCGGGAAGATGCCACATAATCAGCCGGATCAATGCCGTTTACGGTTGCTCCGGGATAAGTATGAAGAATCAGTTCTTCGGAACAATCAGAATACATACGAAGTTCGAGATCAATATCATCCCGATTAAGACAAATCAAATGCTTCAGATTCGGACAATCATCAATCGACTGACCGAGAAAGCTATCAACCTTCGAAGGAAGTACCAGATCGGTCAGCAAAGAGCACTTGAAAAATGCTCCGGAACCGATCAATTCCAGATTATCCGGAAGAGACAGGCTTCTGAGATGGCTTGCATTATAGAAGGCATACCCCCGAATTTCGGAAACACTGCTCAAAACCGTGTAGGAACTCGAAGATTTATTGGAGGGATATCGATACAAACAGGTCTTATCCTTCGAATAAAGTACTCCATCCACACTTACATAATACGGATTTCCTTGAGCGACATCAATTCTTTCAAGAGCATCACAGGAATCAAAGTGATTGTCATACTCCGACACAAACTTTGCTTTTTTCGGAATCGTAATATCGGTAAGTTCGTACATGGCACTAAAAGAACCGTCACCGATTTCCAGCAAAGAATCCGGCAAATAAAGTTTTGACAAACAAGAGTTCAAAAAACTGTCGTGGCCCAGTGTTGCAACACCATTCGGTACCTCATAAATCCCTTTTCTTCTGCTGGGAAAATAGATTAATTCCTTTCCATTTTTATCAAAGAGCACTCCATCAATGCTCTTATAGACCGGGTTTTCCGGGTCAACAACCACATCAATGTGCATTCCGTAATTGGAATAGATATTTGTCACAGTTTTGGGGATATAAAGGGTCTCTACCTTGGTGCTGACGCAGCAGTCCACTCCAATCGCTTCGATCCCATCCTCAAGAATGATCTCCTCCAAATCAAGACAACCATCAAACACTTCACAATCTAATACTTTGACTGTTCCCGGAATCGTTATCTTCTCAAATCCACATTCTTCAAAGGCCCCCACATTAATATGTGTAAGTGTGGAAGGGAATTCCACCGATGTCAAATTCGAACACCCGGTAAATGTCGACCTTCCGATGGCGGTGATCCCGGACCCGATGACCACCTTTTTAATATTCTTCTTGCCATTGAAAGGACTGAAATCATCCCAATAATCATAATCATGGATCGGACCGCTTCCTTTGATCGTTAAGGTACCGGTGGATGGATCGAAGGTCCAGGTGGCATTCTTTCCGCATTTTCCGGAGGTCTGAGTCAGCGTGACCTCGTCAGCCTCAGCTACCTGAAAAAGGGAGAACCCCGTATTGCCCTCGCTTCCGATCCCCGGAACCTGTAACAGTACGGATGCCAAAAGCAGGCTTGCGCCCGCAACTGCTGCTCTTGTCAAAAACCTTCTGCCGTTTTTGACAGTGACTTCTTTTTTCTTCATTTGATTTTCCTCCTTTCGGGAAAATGATCAAAAAAAAGATCCGAAAAGAAGTGACCTTCTCTTTCGGATCTTTGCTTTGTCTTCAGTCAATGGTCTCGATCCGGGCAATTGCTCTTCTGAGGGCCAATTCGTCGCGGGCAAGATCATCGGAGCCGTCCGAAATGCGGCGTTCAGCACGGATCTTGGCTTCTTTGGCACGATTTAAGTCGATCTCTTCGGGCCATTCCGCGATCTCGGCCAGAATGGAAACCTTCTCGCCTGTGATCTCGGCAAAACCGCGGTGAAGCGCGGCTTTCTTCTCGCCGTTTTCCTCATAAAGATGAAGGACACTGGGCTCTAAGATGCAAACCGTGGGCACATGTCCCGCCAGCACACCGAGGTAACCCTCGCTGGAGCGAAACTCCACCAGTCTCACCTGACCGCGATAAAAAACTCTTTCCGGAGTGATGATCTCCAGTTCAAAGAAACCGGAAGCTGCTCCGCTGTTTGAATTCTCTGCCATATGATCATTCCTTTGCTTTCTGAGTTATAACCTGGGTAAAAGATGACAAAAGAACCGTCCCTCTGTCATCTCACTTTACCTTCGCAAGGACGTCCTCGATGGAGCCGCAGTTTAAGAAGTAGCTCTCGGGGATGGAGTCATGCTGACCGTCGAGGATCTCGGAGAAGCCGCGGATGGTTTCCTCCAGGGGAACATAGCGGCCTTCGAGACCGGTGAACTGGCCGGCAACGAAGAAGGGCTGGGACAGGAATCTCTGGATCTTACGCGCTCGGGATACGACCAGCTTCTCCTCTTCGGAAAGCTCGTCCATACCGAGGATGGCGATGATATCCTGGAGTTCCTTATACTTCTGCAGGATCTCCTGAACGCCTCTGGCTACGCGGTAATGCTCCTCGCCCACGATCCGGGGATCGAGGATACGGGAAGAGGAAGCCAGCGGATCCACTGCAGGGTAGATACCGAGCTCTACGATGGAACGGTCAAGAACCGTGGTGGCATCCAGGTGGGCAAATGTGGTTGCAGGTGCAGGGTCAGTCAGGTCATCCGCAGGAACGTAAACCGCCTGAACGGAGGTAATGGAACCGTTCTTGGTGGAAGTGATGCGCTCCTGAAGGGCACCCATCTCCGTCTGGAGGGTGGGCTGATAACCTACGGCGGAGGGCATACGGCCGAGAAGCGCCGATACCTCGGAACCTGCCTGGGTAAAACGGAAAATGTTATCGATGAATAAAAGCACATCCTTGCCGCCTTCATCACGGAAGTTCTCTGCAATGGTCAGTCCCGTAAGGCCGACTCTCATACGTGCCCCCGGGGGCTCGTTCATCTGTCCGAAGACCATGGTGGTCTTATTGATAACGCCGGATTCGGTCATTTCGTGATAGAGGTCATTTCCCTCACGGGTACGCTCTCCTACACCGGTGAATACGGAATAACCGCCGTGCTCGGTGGCAATATTACGGATCAGCTCCTGGATCAGGACGGTCTTACCTACACCGGCACCGCCGAACAGACCGATCTTACCACCCTTCTGATAGGGGCAGAGAAGGTCAACGACCTTGATACCGGTCTCTAAGATCTCCGTGGAGGTGGACTGCTCTTCAAAGGAAGGAGCCTTGCGGTGGATGGGCAGGCGCTTTCCGGTCTCCGGAGCGGGCTTATTGTCGATGGGCTGACCAAGCACATTGAAGATACGACCGAGAGTTTCCTCTCCTACCGGTACGCTGATGGGGTTTCCGGTGGAAACTGCTTCCATACCGCGGCGAAGACCGTCGGTAGGACCCATTGCGATACATCTGACCACGCCGTCACCCAAGTGCTGTGCGGCTTCCACGGTCAGATTGATCCCGTGTTCTTTGTCTGTGATGGTGATCGCATCGTTGATCTTCGGCATTTCGTTGATGGCAAACTTGATATCAAGAACCGCACCGATGATCTGGGACACCTGTCCCACATATCTGTCAGACATTCCTAGTCCTCCTAAAAATCGGAATTGTTACAGATCGCAGATCCGCAACATATTAGCTGTTAATGGCATCCGCACCGCCGATGATCTCGGTCAGCTCCTGGGTAATGGAGCTCTGACGGGCGCGGTTGTATGCCAGCTCCAGATGCTCGATCATTTCCTCGGCATTGCTGGTAGCATTGTCCATGGCCTGCATACGTGCTGCATTCTCACTGGCTACGGAGGAAAGCATTCCGCCGTAGATCAGGCTGGCCATATATTGAGGGATCAGAGAGGAAAGCATTTCCATCTCCTCACCGTCGTAGTTCATGGGATTTTTGTTCTGATGCTCCGCGATCTCTTCGTCTGTCATGGGAGCCACGGGTAAGAGCTGCATGAGCTTCGGCTCGTGGGTCACGGTGTTGACGAACTCGGTGTAAGCCAGGTAAATGCGGCTGATCTCACCGCTCGAAAACCGCTCCAGAAGATCGGAGGTGATCATCATGGCGTCCTTGTAAAGAGGCGCATTGATCACGTCGGAATCATTTTTCAGGATCGATACTCCATGGTGCTCCATGTACTCAGCACCCTTGCGGCCGATGGCGTAGATTTTTACATTCTCATCGGCAAGTTGCTCCAGGACGTGCTTGGAAACGGCGTTGTTGTAACCGCCGGCCAGGCCTCGGTTGGAGGTGATCAGGATCACGGCAGAGGTACGTTTGCCGTCTGTCTCCTGCTCCTTCAGGTAAGGGTGGTTCATTTCCTCGGAGGAGGCCATGATATCCTGCATGGTGGAAAACATCAGATTGAAATAAAATTTATTTGCCTGTGCGCTGCTCTTGGCGCGCTGAAGCTTCACGGTGGAAACCAGCTTCATGGCCCTTGTGATCTGGCCGGTGCTGGCGATGGAATTCTTCCGCCGCTTGATATCTCTCATAGAGGCCATAGATCATTACCTCACAGGAGCCTTCCCGGGTTCCCCGGGAAAATGACTCCCTGTTTTCGAAATGTATTTTTCGTTTTAATCGCCGATTGTTACAGGTCTTCGACCTGTAACTTACTTTTTAAAAATCTCCAGATATTCCGTGATGGCACGTTCGATCCCGGCTGTCAGATCGTCATCGAGTTCCTTCTTGGTCCGGATGCCCTCGGGGATCTCCGGATACTTGTTGTCGATGTACTCGAACAGACCCTTCTGGAAGGGAAGAACCTCGGAAACCTCAACCTGCTGCAGGTACTTCTGCATGGCAGCATAGATGATGATAACCTGATACTCTACGGGCATGGGTTCGTACTGAGGCTGCTTGAGCATCTCACGGATACGGGCACCCTGAGCCAGCTTCTCTCTGGTATCCTCGTCAAGCTCGGAACCGAACTGGGCAAATGCTGCCAGCTCGCGGTACTGAGCCAGCTGCACACGGATGGGGGCTGCCAGCTTCTTGATGGCCTTGATCTGAGCTGCACCACCTACACGGCTTACGGAGAGACCTGCGTTAACTGCAGGACGCATACCTTCGTTGAACATCTCGGTCTCGAGATAGATCTGGCCGTCGGTGATGGAGATAACGTTGGTGGGGATATAAGCGGATACGTCGCCTGCCTGGGTCTCGATGATGGGAAGAGCAGTCAAGGAACCGCCGCCCAGTTCATCGGACAGTCTAGCTGCACGCTCCAGAAGTCTGGAATGCAGATAGAAGACGTCACCGGGATAAGCTTCACGCCCGGGGGGTCTGCGGAGCAGCAGAGAGAGGGTACGGTAAGCGGTTGCATGCTTGGAAAGGTCGTCATAGACTACCAGCACGTCTTCGCCCCGCTCCATCCATTCTTCTCCGATGGCGCATCCGGAATAAGGTGCGATATACTGAAGAGGAGCCATCTCACTGGCAGTAGCCGCAAGAACCGTGGTATAATCCATGGCTCCGTGCTCCTCAAGAGTTTTCACGATATTGGCAACGGTAGATGCCTTCTGACCAATGGCAACATAGATACAATGTACACCCTGTCCCTTCTGATTGATGATTGTATCGAGCGCAATGGCGGTCTTACCCGTCTGACGGTCGCCGATGATCAGCTCACGCTGACCGCGGCCGATGGGAACCATGGCATCGATAGCCTTGATACCTGTCTGCAGAGGGGTGTCTACGGACTTTCTTGCAATAACGCCGCTGGCCACACGCTCAATTCTTCTGTATCTGTCCGTCACAATGGGACCCTTGCCGTCGATGGGCTGACCCAGTGCATTTACCACACGTCCGGTCATGCAGTCGCCGACGGGAACCTCGATCACGCGGCCGGTGAGCTTTACGGTATCACCTTCGCTGACGCCTCTGGCATTACCTAGAAGCACGGCACCGACATTGTCCTCCTCGAGGTTCATGACCATACCGAATACCTCTCCGGGGAACTCAAGAAGCTCGCCCATCATCGCATTTGTCAGGCCGTGGATCCGCGCGATACCGTCTGCAGCGGAAATAACGGTACCCACATCCGAGACATTGATCTCGGCGGAATAACGCTCGATCTGCTGACGGATGATCTGACTGATCTCCTCAGGCTGTAATTTCATTGGGAGTCGTCCTCCTTACTACTGATCTGTATTTTGTACAGCTCACTCGTGAGACGGTCGAGTTTGCTCCGCACGCTGGTGTCGAGCACCCGGTCTCCGATCCTGATCACCAGACCGCCGAGGATCGACGGGTCAATGGTGTACTGTACTTCAAGTTTTTTGTATTTGGTGTCACGGATGATGTCCGCTTCGATCCTTTGTTGCTGCACGCCGGAAAGAGGCATGGGCGCAGTGATGTGCACCACACCTATGTGATAGTATTCCTTGCAGCAGGAGATGTAATACTCCAGCACCTGAGAAAAATATCCCTGACGGCCCTTTTCGATCATCAGATACAACAGGTTCATGATCTCATCATGGATCCTGCCCTTAAAGACCTTGCCGGCCACCTCACAGGTTTCCTCCCGGGAGATCCTGGGATTGTTCAGAAGCTCGATAAACTCCGGATGTTCCTTTAAGATCATCAGGATCTGAGAGCTTTCATCCCAGATTTCTCTGAGGATATCCTTCTCCTTCGCCGCATCAAACAGAGCATCTCCGTAAGTTGTTGCGATTAATCCTGCCATATATTCTCATCCAACTCTCTGATGGTCTCTTCCACCAGGTCATTCTGCACACGGGTATCGATATTGGCGGAAACTACCTTTGCCGCGATGGCGGAGGCAAGTTCTGCCACGTAGTTCTTTACATCGTCCACTGCGTGCTGCTTTTCCAGTTCAATATCCTTGCGGGCGCGCTCCCGGATCCGTCCGGCTTCGGCATTTGCCTCTTCCACGATCCTGGCCTGATTGTCCAGACCGCGCTTTCTTGCATCGCGCAGGATCTCATCTGCCTCGGCGGAAACGCCTCTCATCTTCTCTTCATACTCAGCCTTCAGAGCCAAAGCTTCCGCTTTCGCCTTCTCGGCTTCGGAAAGGTCCGTAGAGATCTTCTCTTTCCGCTGTTCCAGGAACTTCTTAACGGGATTGTATAAGAAGAAGGACAGGATGAAGGTCATGATCAGCACGTTCACAGCCGTGATCGCAGTATCAAACAAAAGCTGTGCGTCAAGACCGAAGAGGTGTTCCCCTGTAGAAGCGGTAACGACCATCGCGGAGAGCATGGGATATACGCCGGAAATGATAACTGTTCCGTTCATAGATCAGCCACTCCTTTAAAAGTTATTACCACAACAGAGGCTTAACAAATACCAGAACGATCGCGATCGCGAAACCGTAAAGACCGGTAGTCTCGGCAACTGCCTGTCCGAGAAGCATGGTAGTGGTAACGGAGCCTCTTGCTCCGGGATTGCGGCCGACTGCTGCTGCAGCCTGACCTGCTGCGTAACCCTGGCCGATACCGGGGCCCACACCTGCGATCAGCGCAATGCCTGCACCGATTGCGGAACAAGCAAGGATCAAATCTTCACCAGTAATGTTCATAACTGTACCTCCTGAAAAACAACTAAAAATTTTTCTGTTATTAGTAAGTATATGTAAAAAACTCCGGATCCCTTTCAGGCACCCTGTTTTTTTACTTCAAAAGTCTTTCGATCGGAAGGAAAATATTTTCCTTCCTTATGATCATCTCACATAAAGCATTATTTCGATCATCTTAGGTAATACATTATTCCGGATCACCCATCTTGTCCTGAATGAAGATGGTGGTCAGCATACAGAATACATAGGTCTGGATGGCACCGGAGAACAGGTCGAAATAGATGTGCAGGAACGAAGGAACTCCGAGCCTTGCAAATACGGGCATCAGTGAGTACCACAGTCCCATCATGACCGTTCCGGACATGACATTACCGAACAAACGCAGGGACAGAGAAATAGGTGTTGAGATCTCACTGATCAGGTTCATGGGCAAAAACAGCGGGATGGGCTCAAAATAGGCCTTCACATATCCGAACTTCTTCGACCGCATTCCGTTGAAGTGAATGAGGAAGCAGGTCAGAAGACCCAGGGGAAGTGTTACGCCGTAGTCTGCCGTAGGCGGTCTGAGGCCCAGCAGGCCGCTGATGTTACTGAGTAAGATAAAGAGGAAAATGCTTCCCGTATAATTGAGGAACCGTTTTCCGTTCTTGGGGCCCATGTTATCGGAAACAAAGTTTCCCACGAATTCCACCAGAAACTCCACCGCACTCTGGAACGTTCCCGGAACATTGTCCGGATGACTGAACTTCACCTTGACTGCAATCGCAAACAGGATCAGGATCAGGTCAACGATCACGATGGCTATATGAGTCGTTGTGATGGATAACTTCTGCCCGAAAAGTTCAAAGTCCACAAGATGTCTGATCATGAATGACATCCCGCTGCCGCCGCTTTCGGCCAGGATCACTGCCGCCGGATTCATACCTCCAGCCTCCTTTGTAACTTTTAATTCTTTGCCGATGCATCTTCCGTCTCCGGTACTGCATCCGCCGTATTCTCTGCCGTCTCCGTCTTGCCTTTGTTCTCCTCGGGATACTCCCGATCATCGAACTCCAGCATCCGTTTCCAGCTGAATTTACCGTTTAATTCTTCTTCATCTGCCTCTTCTTCCTCATCATAAGGAAGAGAAGGGGCGTCCAGGTCATAATCGGGACCACCCGTCACCTTATGCACCAGAGGCTGCAGGAAAATGGCGGGTTTCAAAAGAAGCGTTCCCACAAGGATCCCAACCACATTGAACAGCCCGGAAAAATATCCCGCAATGATGGCCGCTGCAAAAATGAAGAGTCGAAAGAGATAACCCTTTCTCTGGATCGTTACTGCCGCTCCGGTCCCTGCGTCCACGATCTCCCCGGCCTTTTTGGCCATATGAAAGAACCCGGCTCCCGCAAGGAAGATCCCCAGGGCATAGCCCGTCATAGATGTGATCTTTAAATGAAGAGGTGACGGTCCGTCCTTCCAGAGAACGGTTCCCACCAGCACTCCCGTGAGGATTTCTCCGATCACCAGAAACACTCCCAGGGAAATGAAGACCTCCAGCAGTGTCCGAAGCACCTGAGGTTCCATGTGAAAGGGAGTCTCCTTTTTATTGTGAATCATCGTTTTCTTCTTTCCAACCTTCGAGAAGATCAAATGTTTCCTCCGGTTCATCCTTCGGAATCACGAGAAATGCCACCCGAAATGCCGCATAAGCACCGGCGATCAGGGCCAGAATGATCAGAACAGCCGCTACAGGCCCTCCGATCTTCGGAACAAAGATCACCAGAAGAACCGCCAGCAGCACCGGAGCCATGACTATGAGTCCGAGCTGCAGGATCAGGGAGAGCATCTTAAAAATACTGAAGTTTTCCTTCTGTTTCATGTTCGCTCATCCTCTCGGTCATGCTGCATATCGAAAATCGCACCATCGTATAACATAACACTTTTCATTCAAAAAATCCAGCAGTTTTTCAGGTTATTTCAGAATCCTCTCCGAGGCGGGAACATTTTCCTTTTTTACTGCAACTTCACATAGACGGCAGGACGTACTCCGACTTCATCCGAACCATACTCCCATCCGTTTGCGCTGACATCTCCCGTATGGATCACCACAGAGGCATAGAGCGGAGAACCGCCTACGGAACGAAGCCACCACACACCGCCTTCTTCCCCGTCCTCTGTTGGATAATTCGAGGAAGTGCTCATTCCCCGGGAGACGGCATAAGGAGTTGCCGCACAGCGTCTGGCTGAATCATCGACCATTTCAGAGGAAAAACCGTTATTCGGGTCCGTCACATCCTCAATGGAGAGAAGGGTTACGTAATCCCTGGTTTTTTCACCGCCGTTTGTATTATACACCGGATTGTTAAGGTTCTCGAGAAGCATCGGTTCTATTTCGTTCTTCTCCTTTGAATCGAAGGCATCCGAGTAGAATTCGCCGTTCAGCCACATCCTCAGATCGCACTCCGACCAGGTCATCCGCACCACGGCTCCCTTACTGTCATGATACTGTCTGGTATCAAGGGCCTTTTTGCTGAGAAGCAACGCCCGATTGTTGTCTTCATCCACGTTCAGAACGATCCACTCAATGGGTTCCGCACCGTTCGAGGTATCATTGTCCTGCTCGAAGGAGCCGAAGGTCACAATGTCCCCCTGACTGATCTCACCCTTTTTAAAGACGGTTTCGGTATCACCGCCGCCTCCTGAGGTGCATCCGCTCATTCCGAGAATGCCGCAAAGTACCAAAGCTGCTGCCGTGGTCATTTTTAATGCTCTGTGATCCCTCTTCATTTTTCATACCTCCTGATTCAACGCCTCCACAAAGTCCGGAAGGTCTCTTGTGATCTTCAGCGGCTTTCCCTCCCGGTTTAAGAAGCAGTGAACGGACTCTGCCTCAGCCACCGTCTTTCCATTGCAGGTCATTACATAGCTGAGCGTCAGTCTCACTGCACTGACCTCTTTCACCTTCACCTCGATCTCCACCCGGTCCGTAAAGGTGGTGGAGTTCTTGTAGGAGCAGCTTACGCTGACCACCGGGGAGATCACACCTTTCTCCTCCATAACGGCGTAGCTGTGGCCCACCTTCTCCAGAAAGTCCACTCTCGCCTCTTCCATCCAGCGGATGTAATTGGAATGATGGGTCAGACCCATCTTGTCGGTTTCATAGTATTGTACAATATGCGTATACATAGGTTCTCCTGATATTATTTATGATCATTTTCCGAAAAGATCCGGGTGTTCTCCCGACCAGCCGGCCTCGGGAATGCAGGAAAGAAAGTCCGTTTCTTCCTCAGTCAGTGAAAAATCAAAGATCCGGCGGTTCTCCTTCATCCGTTCAAGGGAGGATGCCTTCGGGATCACCGGGATCCCCCGCTGCACCAGATACCGCAGAAGGACCTGGGCACTGCTCCTTTGATGGGCGGCTGCGATCTTTAAGATCCGCTCATCCGTCAGCATCCGGGCCCGTCCCAAGGGGCTCCAGGCCTGAGCCAAAATGTTCTCCTGCTCCAGATATTTTAATGTGTACTCCTGCATATAGCCCACGTGGAGCTCCAGCTGATCAATGGCCGGCCGGATCCGTGCCTCCTTCAGAAGAGGCTTTAAGTGATG
>JAGACB010000231.1 GCA_017614345.1 Lachnospiraceae bacterium | reverse complement strand
TCGCTTTCTGTCTGTGCGATCCTGGCGATCCGTCCGCCCATAAGTTTTTCATTCAGTTCGTATGCGATACAGGCGATACAAGCGCCGTCTAAAGCCATGATATTCCTCCGGATCATTGAAATAATAAGGTATTCTACCACGAAAAACAGGGTTCGGGCAAGAACATTTTCCCGTGGACGGATAAAGGGCTGCGTGATATAATCACAAGCATGAATGATGGATCAAGCAACCTCAAAAAACTGTAAGACGATCTTACGGAAAGTGAATCAGAATCATTCAGGTCGAGTTTGACCATAAAGAAGACTGACAGGAAAATGCTATATGAAAGTTGTAAATTTCAGGACCTTTGCAAAGGTCTTATGTGATATCGATGATGTGCTGATGGACTGTAACGGTCTGAATATAGCACAGTGGAACCGGGAACACCCTGAGGAGAAGCCCATTACTTTGGGTGAGATCACCGACTGGGGGAAGACCGGTAAAAGAACGGATGAACTGCTTCCCTTTTTCGGGCGTGTGGAGTCCGACTGTTATCAGAAACAGGTGCCTTATGAGGGGGCAAGAGAATTCCTGACGGAGCTTATGACACTGGGGCTTGATGTGTATTTATGTACCTCGGTTCCGGGAGCAATTGCGGGTTTTCGGATGGATCAGATCCACCGGTTCTTTCCCATGATCTCTTCGGATCATGTGATCCTGTGCTCGGATAAGCAGGCCATTGCGAAGGATTTTATGCTTCATATCGATGACAGTCCCATCCATATTGCCAACTCCAGGGCAAAGCATGTGATCCTTTGGAGGAAGCCCTGGAATGCCAAGATGACCGGTATGCCGGCGGTGGATAATTATTCGGATGCACTGGCATTTACCAGGTTTCTGCTTCGGGGAGACGGGGAGAATATCTTAAAGCTCCGTTACGGGAAAGCTTCTGACCTGCCGCCTCAGCTGATCTGTCTGGTCGGTCCTTCCGGCTCCAATAAAAAGGAGATCCGGAATCTTTTGTGCGAAGAGGACGGCTTTGAACGACTGGAGAGCCATAATCTCGGGAAAGCTTCCAAACTGTTAAAGAACGGAACATTATCGGAAGAAGGAATCACCGAATATACGGTTTACGGCGGAAGAGTGTACGGTTCTTCCATCAACGATGTCAAAGAGATCCTGGAAGCAGGAAACCATTGTGTCTTTGTTACGGATATCTCAGGCGCCATCAGTTATCGACGGACTTTGGAATCCTATGATCCTTCCGGTAACGTGATCTGGATCTATTGTGATGTACCGGAGGTGGACCGGATCGGCCATATTCTGGAGACCAGCGGCTCTATTGAAGCCAAGTGGCGGATCCACAGTGCGGTCTACGAGCAGAAAAATGAGCTTCTCTGTGATATTGTCCTGGATGCAAGGGATCCTGAGGCGGCTGCGGAAGAACTGCTCAGCCTATTAAAGGGAAAACAGTGAACGGTGCTTGACTTCCGGAAAGGCTTGCTATATACTAGTATAGTTACAGGGTGACTATCCTATTATTCTAAATGAACACCCTGATGGAGGTTGTATGATTAAAAGCATGACGGGTTTCGACCGTTACGAGGTAACGGAAGAGATCGGAAAGATCATGGTCGAGATGAAGGCGGTGAATCACCGCTATCTGGACCTGTCCATCAAGATGCCCCGGATCTTCAACTGCTTTGAGGCACAGATCCGGAATCAGATCAAGGAAAGCATTTCCCGCGGTAAGGTGGAGATCTACATTTCCTTTGAAGACTACCGGGAGGACAATATCAAACTCCGGTACAATTCCGAGCTGGCCAAAGAGTATGTGAAGTACGCCAAGCTGATGGAAGAGGAACTGAACCTGACAAATGACCTTCGTGTCTCTACGCTGATGAGGCAGCCTGAGGTCTTTGAGATGGAAACTCTTTCCGAAAAGGATTATCAGGTCCTTGAGTCACTTCTGATGAAGGCTCTTGACGGAGCAACCAAGGAATTTGTGGCTGCGAGAGTTGCCGAGGGTGAGAACCTGAAGGCAGATCTGATCGGTAAGATCGATGAACTGATCAAGGTGGTGGATGAGATCGAGGCTTATTCCCCGAATGTGACGGAAAGCTACAGAGAACGTCTGACTGCAAAGATCAAGGAAACACTTACCGCATATCTGGACGGCTCCGTGACCATTGATGAGGGTCGGATCCTTACCGAGGTGGCAATCTACTCCGATAAGGTCTGCACAGATGAAGAGACGGTACGTCTCAAGAAC
Source organism: Lachnospiraceae bacterium (assembly GCA_017614345.1). GTDB lineage: Bacteria > Bacillota > Clostridia > Lachnospirales > Lachnospiraceae > JAGACB01. Next base: position 6,906 of record JAGACB010000231.1, on the reverse strand, counting down.
CATTTCAAGAATGCAAGGGCGGAACTGATGAAGTCGGATTCCGTCGGCAGAAAACTGGATTTCCTTGCTCAGGAGATGAACCGGGAAGCAAATACCATTCTCTCCAAGTCCAACGACATGACCATTTCGGAGCTTGCCGTGAGACTGAAGACCGAGATCGAAAAGATCCGTGAGCAGATCCAGAATATTGAGTGAACTTTCAGAAAGGAAAATGAACTATGTTACTTCGTCCTTCTTATGGAGAATTGATTGATGTTGCAAATGAGGGTCTTGAGCCCGGAGAGCACAAGGTGATCCAGAGCCGTTATTCCATCGTGATCGCGACCTCCAAGAGAGCGCGTCAGCTGATCGACGGCGATGAGGCCTTGATCAAGATCAAGACAGGCCAGAAGCCTCTCTCCATTGCTGTTGAAGAGATCCGTGAAAGAAAGGTTACCATCCTCGGCGAGGATGATCGTAAGGAAGAAGAGATCAACGTAGAATGAAGATCATGTTCGTATCCCTTGGCTGCGACAAGAACCTGGTAGACACGGAAAAAATGATCGGACAGGTTGCCGCCTGCCATGACAGGGACGGACAGTATTCGTTTTCCTTTACGGATGACGAATATGAAGCGGATGTCATCGTGATCAATACCTGCTGTTTTATCGGCGATGCCAAGGAAGAGAGTATTAATACCATCATTGAATACGGTGCGCTCAAGGGTCAGGAGGGTGCTTCCTTAAAGTACCTGATCTGTGCGGGATGTCTTGTGAAGAGATATCGCTCGGAGATGCTGAAAGAGCTGCCGGAGGTGGACGGACTCATTGACCTTAAGTCCTTACGGCTCCTTCCCGATATGATCTTTGCTCTGATGAACGGACAGAAGGTTAACAGCGATGATTATCTGACCCGGGATCCTCTGACCTATGACGGAAAGAGAAATCTGACCACAGGCGGTTATTATGCTTATTTAAAGATCGCCGACGGCTGTGATAAGCGTTGCACCTATTGTGTGATCCCTTATGTACGGGGGTCCTACGTTTCCGTTCCTATGGAGGAAGTCATTAAGGAAGCGGAGGATCTAGCCGCAAGAGGCGTAGCGGAGCTGATCCTGGTAGCTCAGGAGACCACCTGCTACGGAAAGGATCTCTACGGAGGCAAAAAGCTTTCCGAGCTCCTTCATGAACTTTGCAAAGTGGAGGGGATCCGCTGGATCCGCCTTTTATATTGTTATCCCGAGGAGATCACCGAGGATCTGATCCGGTGCATCAAGGAGGAGCCTAAGGTACTCCATTATCTTGATATGCCCATTCAGCATTCTTCTGACAGGATCCTTCGTGCCATGGGCCGCAGGACCAACCGGCGTGAGATCACGGAACGGATCCAAAAGCTCCGGGAAGAGATCCCGGATATTGCCATCCGTACCACCATGATCACGGGCTTCCCCGGAGAGACAGAAGAAGATTTTGAAGATCTTCTTGATTTTATCCGGACCATCCGGTTCGACCGCCTGGGAGTCTTTCCCTATTCCTTGGAGGAGAATACCGCAGCTGCTCTGATGGAGGGGCAGGTACCTCAGGAAGTGAAGGAGGAACGGAGAGACAGTGCCATGCAGCTTCAGCAGGAGATAGCATTTTCCAAAGCTGCATCCTTCAAGGGAAGAGTACTTGACGTGATGGTCGAAGGAAAGATCACGGATGAAGACGTGTATGTCGGGAGGAGTTATCTGGATGCTCCCGGTGTGGACGGATTTGTATTCTTTTCTACAGAACGAAATCTGATGAGCGGCGAGATCGTAAAGGTTCTCATTACCGGCTCGGATGAATATGATCTGATTGGAGAATTATCAGAAAATGAATTGGAATTTACCGAATAAGCTGACCATGCTCCGGGTCTTTATGATCCCGTTTTTCCTGGTGCTGCTCCTTAATCCGCAGTTTCAGATCCCGGGGCAGACATGGATCTGCCTGGCGATCTATGTGGCGGCTTCCCTGACTGATACACTTGACGGTTACATTGCTCGAAAATACAACATGGTTACGAATTTCGGCAAGTTTATGGATCCTCTGGCGGATAAGCTGCTTGTCTGCTCTGCCATCATCTGCTTTGCAGCAATGGGGATCATGCCTGTATGGATCGTACTGATCATCATCGGCAGAGAGTTTATCATCAGCGGTTTCCGTCTGGTAGCTTCGGATAAAGGTGTTGTGATCGCCGCCGGCATCTCCGGCAAGATCAAGACCGTGGTACAGATGATCACCATCGGCTTCCTGATCGTCAACTTAGACGGTCCGGTGTTCAATACGATCGAGACAGTACTGATCTATCTGTCCCTGATCCTTACGGTGGTTTCCCTGATCGATTATCTCTATCACAATTGGAATGTTTTACGGGAAGACGGATGACAGGATTCTCTCGGATGGCTCAGTGCGGATACTGTACAGAGTCATCCGATTTTTGTGTTTTTGGGGACGGTTCTGAAAAACACATTTTCAAATAAACGAGAAACAAGGAACACTTGGTTATGAGTACGGAATTCAGATATCTGAGAAATGAATTGGAAAACGGTGTGCTTCGTGACTTGAAGCGCAACCGGAATACGGAAGAGTCACTCCTGAAGCTTCAGGAGTTGTATTATACGGAGAGTGAAGAGTCGTTTTTGATCCTTCTGATCTTTCATCTTTCCTCAGGGCTTGAGCGGATCGCAGAGATGATCCGAACCGGAGCTGTGAAGGATGCGGTCTTTGATGAGCATCTGGCTCATGTCAGATCCATTATGGAGGAATTGGGACAGATCAATGCTTCCGAGAAAGCGGATGAAGAAAGAACCCGTGCACTGATCAGACGGTTCGAGGAGAAGCGTGTGTTAAACAGTACCCAGGTGCTGCAGGTTTCCGAGGCCGGTGACTTTATCAGCGGTTATGAATATGTGCTGAACCGGAGAGAGGCGGAGTTCGTTTCTTCAAGTCTTCCTGCGGGTTATGAGGATGAAGCTTATGTTAAGAAGTTATTTGCCTATCTGACTTCTCCGAGCGGTACTTCCGAGACCACCACCAAGGAAGAGCGTTCTGCCGTGATCATGGAGCGTCTTCTGGAGGTGATGGAGCAGCTTCCCTTCCGGATGACCAAGAAGAGATTCTTCTCCATGATCGAGGACGATTTTTCCGTCTATGAAAACGGTGAAAAGCGGACCTTCAAGGAGCTTCTGGAGTCTCTGAACATGTCCGTATTCTTAAAGGATCTGCCGAAGGCAAGAGAATCCTTCCCGGAGATCGACGGCTATATCCGTCAGTTTGAGGAAACGGATCTATCCGCTTTGGATGAGAAGACCTTTTTTGTACTGAAGAACAATATTGATGCTTCCGCAGATTATTTAAACGGTATGTTGGATCTTCTGATGTCCTGGCAGGAGATCATGAATGCGGCTTTGGGTTATCTGGAAGCCCGGATGATGAACGAGAAGCAGGGCTTTATTACCGGGGATACGGCGACTATGACTGCTGCCCGTGAGATCCTCTACAGACTCTGTAAGATGGCCAAGATCCTTCCCGAAAAGCTGCCGGAGGAGGTAAAGGACCGGGTATTTGTTGCCGATGACATTGATGCGGCCATTGCTGAGCTTTACGAAAGCTTTGAAAGCCTTGAGGGCGTGATCGAGAACCTGACGGAGTGTGAGCAGTTCCTGGTGGCACATCTTGAGGAGTATGCGGTTTCCTTCCGTACCGAGATCGAGGGAAATGAAGTTCTTCGTTCCCTGTTCGGTGTGTTCCGGATCATGAAGCTTCTTCAGAGTAACAGTGACTTTGTGGAGACCGGAGATTACCGGGATGCGGCAGAGGGACTTCTTCCGGGTCTTGAGAGAACTCCGGAGTTGATCTCTCCCGAGGAGATCCGCGAAGCCTTTGCAGAGTTTCAGACAAATATGACAGGGCTTCTTGAGGAGCTTCCGAAGCCCCTCAGAAGATACCGGATGGTGAAGACCTTAAGTCTTCTGCGCATAATCCCTCATGATTTTGAAGAAATCCGTACTTATGTGACGGATAGCCTGACAGGATGCACTGATGAATCGGAGAAGATTGCTGTGATCGAGATCCTGAATAATATGATGGATCTGAATAACTGAGGTAAGGAGGTACAGGTTGTGAGCTTGTTTCGAAAAAAAAGAGAACCGAAAGTCTGGCTCTGGGCTCAGGATCTGTACTTAGGAGCCGGGGTGAACGGCCGTCTCGGAGAGATCGTTTCCGAAATCCGAAACTGTAATTATCACGGTGAAAAAGACCGGTTTGAACGTCTTCTTTACTATATGGACGGATTGCTCCGTGCTGAAACCGGGGACGGACTTCCGAAGTGGAATGATGACGGTTCGGAAGAATATTATATTCTTACCCTGAGTCAGGATCCCTCTGACCGCCTTGATCTCTATCCGGCGCATGCTCTTTTGCAGGATGCGTTTATTTCCAGAAGGATCCGGATCGTGGGACTGGCGGGCGGATACCGGGATGCACTGAACCTGACGGCTAAGATCATGTTGGACTACGAAAACAGGGATCGGAGCGAAGAAGAGGAAGAGATCACCTTTCCTGAATTCTTTACCTTCGGAAGCTGTCCGATCCGTGATCTGAAGTAATTATATTTCGAATCAGTTTGATACTTTACGGCATATCTTAACAGATCATTCTTTTCTCGATATGCCGAGATAGATGAATCATTATTCTTCGAGGGGAGGTGAGCATACTGGGAATCGTACTGGCTGTTTTGAAAATCATCGGGATCGTTCTCCTTTGTGTGCTTGGCCTCTTCATTTTGGTCCTGCTTGCGGTCCTGTTTATCCCGATCAGGTATCGGCTCTTTGTCTCAAGTAAAGAAGAAGAGCGGATCCGCCTTGAAGGACGGATCACCTGGGCACTGTTTCCTCTTCGTATTAATGGACATCTGGTGGGTACCGCTTATCATGTCTGGGTTCGCTCCTTCGGGCTCTATGTTTATGATTCAGACTATCCTCTTGCACACAAGAGAAATACCATTGCCCGTCTGATCCTGAAAAAACTCGGTTTTGATGATACGGATAATGTGGAAACAAAGCAGGAAAAGAAACTTCGTGAAACCAAAGAGAAGGTTTTTTTCTGGAAGAAAAAGGATGAAGAACCGGAAGAAAGTCCGGATGGTTTCGATCAGGGTGATGATCTGTTCGGAGATCTTGAAAACCTTTATCCTGAGGATGACCATGCTCCGAACGATTCGGAACAGAATGATCAATCTTCTGTTTCCGGGTCTGAGAACGATAAAACGGACACCGAAACTACGGAATCAGGAACAACCGGATCGGAATCCTTCGATTCCGAAGAGGATCCGTTTGATTTCTTTGATGCAGAAGAGGAAGCTCCGAAGAAAGACATCTACGATCATATCATGTATTTCTTTGATCGGCTGAATGAAGGTGTTTCCCGTGCCGAGCAGAAACTGGAGGAACTTACCGAGACCTGCAACCGGACATGGAAGACAATCGTAGAGCGTGTGACCGAAACAACAATGAAGATCAAGGTACTGATCCGCAGGATCCGATTTATTCTGAAGGTCCTGGAACAGGATTGTACCAAAAAGTTATTGAAGATCTGGTGTAAGAATATCTGGAAGATGTTCTGCCACGTCCTTCCCACCAAATGCAAGGGCTGGGTTCATTTCGGTTTTCCGGATGATCCTCAGAAGATGGGCAAGATCCTGGCATTTGCCGGAGCTGCTTATTCTCTGTACGGAAGAAATATCGAAGTCAGACCTGATTTTGCAGAAAAGGTGATTGAAGGAGAAGTGACCATCTCCGGAAGGATCCGGATCTTTACCATGCTTTTCAGGATCTTCCGAATGTTGGTAAATATTCCTATGGTGAAACTTCTCTGGTTCCTGTTCTGTGAAAAGACCGGCAGGAATGATCCGAAGAGAAAACGGAGAAGAGGACGGAAGAGAAGGAGAAAGGTATCCAAAACTGCCTCATCTGCCGCATCGGAGACATAAGAAAAACGGTATCATGAAAGCAGAGCTATTAAGAATCTGAGTTTTTCAGCGGATCTTCCGAAAAAAGAGAAACAAAGATTGACAGTTGCAATTGGATTTTATAAAATAGAGAAAGTGAAACGAAGTAAGTCTCAGACTTGCTTTGAAAACGGAGGATATGATCATGTCAAAAGAGAATAACTTTAATCAGACAGTAGATACTTTATTTCAGGGAATGGATGGTTTCATCTCCACCAAGACCATTGTGGGTGAGCCCATCAACGTGAATGGTGTTCTGATCATTCCTCTGGCGGATGTACAGTTTGGTGTGGGCGCAGGAGCATTTGCCTCTCAGGACGGTAAATCCAATGCCGGCGGCGGTCTGACCGGTAAGGTTTCTCCTTCTGCAGTTCTGGTGATCCAGAACGGCAATGCAAAGCTTGTAAACGTAAAGAACCAGGATACGGTTGTGAAGATCCTGGATATGATCCCCGACCTGATCCCCGAGATCGTTGACAAGGTTACTGCTCTGATCAAGGGCAAGGATCAGGAGAAGGCGGAGAGTGAAGAAGCTGTGAAGAGTGCAGTGGAAGAGCTTTCCAAGGGTACTGATGTGGAAGTTGTTGAGTGATCACCAGAGAAAAATGATAATGAGAGAATCGGAGTCTGTCACAGAATGTGGCAGGCTCTGTTTGTTTCTGTGGATCTGTTTAGGCGTTCCTGCCCGGTGTAAGTAAAGCGGGATCCAGGTAACAAAAAAACGGCTGTAGCTTATCGCTACAGCCGCTCTTTGATTTTTCAGTAATTCTTATGCTCTTTCAACAAGACCGCTTCTGAGTGCTCTTGCAGATACGTGCATGGTCTTTACGGAACCATTCGGCATCTTAACTCTAACCTTACGGATGTTAGCCTTCCACATATGATTGCTTCTGCGAT
>JAGACB010000230.1 GCA_017614345.1 Lachnospiraceae bacterium | reverse complement strand
TGTGATCGAGCCGGACTTAAAGCCGGAGATCACCTGTGACGACTTCATGAAGATGCTGGTTGTTGTGGGTGAAGTCCTTTCCTGCGAAGCCGTTCAGGGCGCCAAGAAGCTTCTTTGCTCCCCGGTAAAGGTAGGCACCAAGACCCGCCAGATCGTTTCCGGCATCCGCCACAACTATACTCCCGAGGAGATGGTGGGTAAGAAGGTCATGGTCCTTTTGAACTTAAAGCCCGCCAAGCTTGCCGGAGTCCTTTCCGAAGGCATGCTCCTTTGTGCCGAGGATGCAGAAGGGAACTTAGCTCTCGTAGAACCGGCTGCTTCCATGCCCGCCGGCGCCGAGATCCGTTGATGTATTAAAAGAAAATGACATGGTTGCAGGTCAAAGACCTGCAACCATGTCATCGCAAAAGTGTTTGGTAAACAATTGTCGTTGCAAAAACAAACAGCCGCCTCCGAAAACGGAGGCGGCTGAAATTTTATTGCAGTGACAGTTTGTTTACAGGATGCTTTCAATCCTCTTCATTGCTTCGATGGTGGCTTCCTTGGTGCCGAAGGCGGTGAGACGGAAGAAGTGAGTTCCGTTTGTTCCAAAGCCTTCGCCGGGGGTACCGACTACGTTTACTTCCTTTAAGAGGTAATCGAAGAAGGTCCAGGCATCCATACCCTTCGGGCATTCAAACCAGATATAAGGGGAGTTGATGCCGCCGAAATACCGAACGGATTTTTTCTCAAATACCTCGGCAATGATGCGGGCATTTTCCTTATAGTAAGCGATATTTTCCTGAGCTTCCTTCATACCCTGCTCGGAGAATGCAGCTGCAGCTCCGCGCTGAACAATATAGGAGACGCCGTTGAACTTGGTGGTCTGGCGGCGGTTCCACATAGCCTTTACAGACTGGCGAACGCCGGTAGTGGAGGTGCGCTCAAGCTCGGTGGGAACAATGGTGTATCCGCAGCGGGTTCCGGTGAAGCCTGCAGTCTTGGAGAGAGAGCAGAATTCGATGGCACATTCTCTGGCGCCTTCTATGGCGAAGATGCTTCTGGGCAGCTCCGGATCGGAGATAAATGCTTCGTAAGCGGAATCAAAGAGAATGATGGCTCCCTTGGAGTTTGCGTAATCCACCCAGGCCTTCAGCTGCTCGCGGTTGTAGGTAGCGCCGGTAGGATTGTTGGGGGAGCACAGATAAATGATATCTGCATCTACATCAGGATCCGGCATGGGAAGGAAGTTGTTCTCTGCATTGGCATCCATGTAGATGATGTTGCGGCCGTTCATGGTGTTGGTGTCCACATAAACCGGGTAAACCGGATCGGGGATCAGCACCTTGTTTTCGGGATCGAAAAGATCCGTGATGTTTCCGGTATCACTTTTTGCACCGTCGGAAACAAAGACTTCATCCGCAGCAATGGTCACACCGTTACGTGCATAGTAGTCAACGATGGCATTTCTCAGGAAGTCATAGCCCTGCTCGGGACCGTATCCGCGGAAGGTCTCAGCCTGCCCCATTTCAGCAACGGCCTTGCTCATGGCCTCAACGACTGCGGGAGTTAAGGGACGGGTCACATCACCGATCCCGAGGCGGATGATCTTGGCATCCGGATGCTCCGCAGCATAGGCTGCAACTCTTCTGCCGATCTCGGCAAAGAGGTAACTCTGCTTCAGTTCGAGATAATGCTCATTTAATTTTACCATTCTATATACCTCCGTTTCGATACTGTACATCGATTCATGACAAGTGTCTGTTCCTACAAGAATACAACAGAGTTGCAAAAAATGCAAGGGGATGACAAGTCCGGTTCTTTTGTCAGCTCAACTACGGGTTGACAGGGGGACGGCTTTTTGTCATCTCAACTTCAAAACTGAGCAAAAATTGAAAACAGGTTGATATGAATTCGGATTGAAGAGTTGATATATCCGATATAAAATAGGAGTAAGATGGTTGCCGGGCTTCTGCCCGCATCTCAGGTTTGAAAAGAATTGTTTGGAAGAAGTTTTCTTTTAAACGATGGTATATCCGTACGGATGAAAGGAATTATGGTGTGATCCGAATGGAAGCAGGATTATCAACGTTTTATGAGCATGTAGTGGAGGCGGCGGCGCAGAGCGAACTGCCGGTTTCAGAGGTTCTGCGTAAGGTCAGAGGCTACGGCTTTACGTATCTGGAGCTGGATGCTGCCAGACTGAGGGCAAATAATTATCTGGAGCGCCACAAGGTGGCGGAGCTCATCAAGGAGATCCGGGATGCAGATCTGAAGATCTCATGTATCTATCAGACCATGGATTTCGGCTATCGCAAAAAGCGCAGGGAGAGTTTCGAGGGTGACGGCCCTTCCTTTGATAAGGATCATGCAGATGCAGCACGCAGGGAAATGCATGAGCAGGAAAACTGGGGAAATCGTTTCGGTACCAGTCACCTGGCTTCTTTAAATGAGAAGCTTCAGGGTACTTCAGCGCTCTTTGACCTGGTGGATCTGGCGGTATCTCTTGATGTTCCCAGGATCATGCCCATCCCCGGCTTTTTGAAGAAAAATGAAAAGCGCGGTACGGAAGAGTATGAGCATGTTGTGGAAGATATGATCGAGGCAGTGGCATTTCTCTGTGAGTATGCAGCGGAGAAGGACATTGACGTGGTCATGGAGGACTTCGATAACGAGAAGGCTCCCTTTGCAGACAGCGAAGGTCTGCTCCGTTTCTTAAATGCCATTCCCGAGCTGGGCGTGGCCTTTGATACCGGCAATTTCCTCTACAGCGGAGAGGATGTGTTCCGGGCCTATGACCGCTTAAAGGGCCGGATCCGTCACGTACACTTAAAGGACCGCTCCGAGACCTCCATGAACGGAGATCAGGGGCTCCATTGTCCCGACGGACGGGTGATCTACAGTGCACCTGCAGGCTTCGGCGTGCTGCACTTGGATGAGATCGTCTCCCGCCTTCAGGCAGACGGCTACAACGGAATCTACGCAACCGAGCATTTCGGCAGCGGAAAGCAGCTGGAGGACATGGAGTTCTCCGCCAAGTGGGCTGCTCCCCGCATTTTCCGGTAAATACCTACGCCATTCACCCCGCATTTTCCGGTATATTACCTACGCCATTCACACCGCAAAAAGCGTATTTTCGACCCTTTTTGCGGTGTATTTTTGCCTATTTTTACCACTCACAACCGAAAAAATACATTTTACAACAGAATTTTTCACCGATACCCTTTTGTGCGATATAACGAGTACAACAAAAAAACACAGGGAGCAAAGAGCTCCGGAAAGGGTAAGGTTTTATTATGAAAAATTTTTTTAAGGGTTTTGGTCTTTGTTTAGTGGCATTCCTCGTATTCGTTGTGATGCAGGCGGTTGTAGCGAACATCATTCAGATGCCGATGGGCTATCAGGCAGCGAAGGAGCTGGGGATAGAGGCAAAGGAAAAGGGAATTGAGATGACGCGTCAGGAGATCATGGAAGAGGGAAATAAAAGAGTTGCCGAGAGATACGCACCGTTTGCACTTCCCGCAGCTGAGATCGGCGGCCTTTGTGCAGTTGGTATCTTCGCACTGGTTGCACTGATCAGAAAGAAGAAGGTTTCCGAGGCTCTGGGCTTCAAGAAGGTTCCCGGTTCCGCATTCGGTGTTGCAGCAATCCTTGCAGTTCTCTACAATTCCATCGCAATGGGCTTTATCGCCATCGTTAACATGTTCAGCACCAGCTATCAGGAAGCTTCCTCTGCAGTTCTTTCGGGAAACATGATCGTCACCGCGATCTGCGCAGTTATTTGTGCACCCATCATCGAAGAGATCATTTTCCGTGCAGTAGCTTTCAGAGGTTCCAAGACCATGCTGCCGAAGATCGTTGCAGCGATCATCGCTTCCGGATTCTTCGCTCTGGCTCACGGCTCCAGCATCGCATGGATCGCTTACACCTTTGTAATGGGTCTCATCGCCTGCTACCTGGTTGAGAAGTATGATTCCATCCTTCCTTCCATCTTATTCCATGTTGGCTTCAACCTTCTCGGTTCTCTGGTTCTTCCTTACTGCCCCGGTATCGTAGTGATTGCTTACATCATCCTCGGCACTGTAGCATCCGCAGTACTCGGCGTAGTAATGATCGTTAAGGCAGCAAAGAACAAGGCAAATGGTTCCAAGCGCCCCGAGATCGTAACAGCAGCTTGAGATTTTTAAACAGCTTATCCATTTTATTCCCTATATCCGGTCCGGAGGGCGAAAGCTTTCCGGACCGGGTGTTTTTATGTTGGCGGCTAAGAATAAAGGGTATTTGGCGCTTTTCTTAGCCTTTCGTTGCTTATGCGGGGGGTGAATAAGGGCTGCGGCTAAGAAGAAGCTTTATTGGGGCCTTTTCTTAGCCGCAAAGCGCCTGAATGAGGGGTGTGAAAGAGCGTGGCGGCTAAGAAGAAGCTTTATCGGGGGCTTTTCTTAGCCGCAAAGCGCCTGAATGAGGGGTGTGAAAGAGCGTGGCGGCTAAGAACAAGCTTTGTTCAGGCGTTTTCTTAGCTGCGGCTGTCTGTATGAGGGCTGTGAAAGAGGGTTTCGGCTAAGAAAAATGGTTACTTGGGTCTTTTCTTAGCCGTCAGTCCTCCGGCGACAGGTAGTAGGAAAAAAAAGAGGTCTTCATTTTCGAAAAAATATTGTATAATATAGATATAGGTAATAGTGCCTGACAGCGGGAGTGTCAGCCATGACACTACGAACCAAAGAGAGGGGTGAGCTTTATGGGGATTCTTGCAGGAATTATGGTTCCGCATCCGCCGATGATCGTGCCTGAGGTCGGACGAGGCTCGGAGGAAAGAATTACGGAAACGACAGCGGCTTATGAGAAGGCGGCCAGGCTGGTGGCGGAGCTTAGGCCGGATGTGATGGTGATCTTGTCACCGCACAGCATCATGTATTCAGACTATTTTCATATCTCGCCGGGGGAAACTGCCCGGGGGGATTTCGGGCGTTTCGACGCTCCAGAGGTTGCTTTTCGGGAAAATTATGACGAGGAGCTGGCGGTGGTGATCGAAGGCCTGGCGGAGAAAGAGCAGTTTCCTGCGGGGACAATGGGCGAGCGGGATCCGGAGCTGGATCACGGGACCATGGTGCCTCTGTACTTTCTGCGCAAATATTATCAGGGGGGGAAGATCCTGCGGATAGGTCTGTCGGGACTCCCTCTTACGGAGCATTATTATTTCGGCACGCTGATCCGTTCTGCCATTGAGGCTCTGGGACGCAGGGCCGTGGTGATCGCCAGCGGGGATCTGTCCCACAAGCTGCAGGAGTACGGGCCGTACGGATTTGATCCGGCGGGTCCTCTCTATGACCGTCGCATCATGGAGGATGCCGGCAGCGGAAACTTCGGGGCTTTCTTCGATTACGATGAAGAGTTTCTGTCCTCGGCTGCCGAGTGCGGACATCGTTCCTTTGTGATCATGGCCGGGATCCTGGACGGCCTGAAGGTCAAGGCGGAAGCCCTGTCTCATCAGGACGTGACCGGTGTGGGCTACGGGATCTGCACCTTTCAGGTGGAAAATGACTCGGAAATCCGTGAAGACCGCCGGTTCCTGAAGCTCTATGAATCAAGGAAAACAAAAGAGCTGGCGGGTCAGGGAGGAGAAGCAGACCCTTACGTGATCCTTGCCCGGGAGACCATCCGCCGGCATCTGGAGGGGCGGGAGCTCCCCACAGAGCCGGAAGAAGTCCTTGAAGGTATGCTGGAATATGCGGATGAACAATTCGGTCTCCATGATTACACAGAAGTATTATCAGGGCTGCAGGATTCTTTAGAGGAATCCACTGAAGTTCTGTCAGAACGAAATCTATCCTCGGAGGATCTCGCGGTTCTTCGTAAATCTCTGGAAGCACTTCGCCTGAATAAGGCAGGAGTCTTTGTATCCATCCATGAAAACGGAACGCTCAGGGGCTGCATCGGAACCATTCTTCCCACCACCTCTTCCGTTTATGAGGAGATCCTGCAGAATGCGGTAAGTGCTGCCTCGAAGGATCCGCGGTTTGCGCCCATCAGGCTCAGAGAGTTTCCTTATCTGGAGATCAATGTCGATGTTCTGTTCGCACCGGAGCTTGTCACCTCCGTAGAAGAGCTGGATCCGAAGAAGTACGGGATCATTGTATCATCGAAGGGTCGCAAAGGGCTCCTGCTTCCGGACCTGGAGGGAGTTGATACCGTGGAGGATCAGATCGCCATTGCAAGGCAGAAGGCAGGGATCGGGCCGGAAGAACCCATTTCCCTTCAGCGCTTTACTGTCACAAGACATAAGTAAAACTACAGACATTGACCGATTTAAGCAACCGAACAGAGCGCTTTAAATATGAATAGGACAGTGCACTGTAAAACAGATCGGGACAATGTAAAGGCTATCATGAAAATGTCTGCCGTAGGAGAGAACCATGTATAAGATACTGATAGTAGAAGATGAACCGGGGATCCGGGATGCCGTGGCGGAGCTGCTCCGGAGCTGGGACATGGACGTAAGGTGTGTCACGGATTTTCGGAAGGTGACGTCAAGCTTTGCGGAGTATGATCCACATCTGGTGCTGCTGGACGTCGGCCTGCCGTTTATGAACGGGTACCATTGGTGTCAGGAGATCCGGTCCTCTTCGAAGGTGCCCATCATATTTGTGTCATCGGCCTCGGACAACATGAACATTGTCATGGCCATGACCATGGGGGCGGATGATTTTATCGCCAAGCCTTTTGACGGAAATGTTCTGGTGGCCAAGGTCCAGGCCCTGCTTCGCAGAACCTATGATTTTGCGGAGAGTGTGCCGGTGATCGAGCATCACGGGGCCCTTCTGAATACGGAGGAGGGGTGCCTTTCCTACAACGGGGAGAAGATCGCCCTTTCGAAAAATGAATTCCGGATCCTTCTGGTTCTGATGAAGAATAAGGGAAAGATCGTGAGCCGCGAGAAGCTGATGGAGGCTCTCTGGCAGACGGACTCGTTTGTGGATGAAAATGCTCTGACCGTGAATATCGGCCGCCTTCGCAAAAAACTGGAGGCAGCGGGACTGACGGACTTTATCGAAACCAGGTTCGGCCAGGGATACGTGATCGGACAGGATTAGTAATGATCGGATTGGATTAATAATGATCGACCGGGAACAGTGATGATCGGGCAGGATTGATAAGAAGGAAAAAACCATGATCCAATATTTGAAGGAGAGGCGGGTAGCGCTGATCGTTTATTTGTGCTGCGCCTGCATCTATTTTGCGACCTTTGCGCTATATCATTTTCCGCTGGAGGCGGTGCTTTACCCCACCCTGATCTGTGGGCTCGTTCTGGCGGCGGTCTTTTTGCTCGGGGGGCTTCGGTTCCGGAAAAAGCATGAGGAGCTGGTAAAGCTTCAAAGCCTGCCGGATCACCTGGAGGAGAGCCTTTCGAAGTATCACGATCAGACGGACCGGGACTATGGGGAGCTGATCCGCATGATCCTGGAGCAGGCAGCAGAGGAGCGGTTGGATCATCAGAGGAAAATGTCGGACTCCATCGACTACTTTACGACCTGGGTGCACCAGATCAAGACGCCCATTGCTTCCATGCGTCTGCGCCTTCAGGCAGAGGACGGCAGGCTGTCCGGGGTGCTTTCGGAGGATCTGATCCGGATCGAACAGTATGTGGAGATGGCCCTGACCTATATCCGTCTGGGCAGTGAATCCACGGATTATGTGTTCCGGGAGTGCAGCTTAGACAGCGTGATCAAGGGGTGCATCAGGAAATTTGCCGGTCAGTTTATCGGAAAGAACTTAAGCCTTCATTATGAGGAGACGGAACTGACTGCTCTGACGGATGAAAAATGGCTTGCCTTCGTGATCGAGCAGCTCCTCTCGAATGCCGTAAAATATACGGAAAGCGGCGGAGTCAGCATCGAGGTATCGGAGGATCTGGTATTGTCCATCCGCGATACCGGCTACGGCATCGCCGCTGAGGATCTGCCCCGGATCTTTGAACGGGGCTACACCGGGTTTCACGGCCGGGAAGATAAGCGAGCCAGCGGCATCGGCCTGTTCCTCTGCAAGCAGATCTGTGACCGGATCGGAACGAAAATCCGGGCAGAATCTGTGGTCGGCGAAGGCACCACCATGTACCTGGACTTGAAACAAGAGAAGACGGTCCACGAATGAACCCGAAGGACTCGATTCACAGGAAAATTGTGACAAAAGTGTTAGAATTGGAACCTTCTTTGTAATGGGATGCGATGGAATGAGACTGCTCCGGCATGTTATGCTTTCGATGTAAAACGAGAAAACATGAGTGATCAAGCGCATGCAAAAACCTGTACTCAAAAATGCACGATAGGCATATAAGTGAGACATGTTTGCATAATGCTTAAGCTGAACATGCTGAGCAAGGAGGCCACAAACAATGAGTTTACTTACGGTTGAACATTTGAAGAAGGTATATGTTACAAGATTCGGCGGCAATAAGGTGGAGGCCTTGAGGGATGTGAACTTCTCCGTGGAGCAGGGCGAGTACGTTGCCA
>JAGACB010000229.1 GCA_017614345.1 Lachnospiraceae bacterium | reverse complement strand
GTATCGGCTTGACAGCTATTCCATTCTCAAAGAAATAAGGATAATTCAAAGAAATCAGGATTATTCAAAGGAATAAGGAAATTTCAGAAAGTGCAGATTTCTGCGCATAAGAACAAGTAAGATAACCTATTAGGAGGTTTGTGATGAAGACAGTTTCGATTTTGGGTTCTACCGGTTCCATCGGAACACAGACTCTGGAGGTGATCCGTTCCGGCGGCGACATTCGCGTGGCGGGACTTGCGGCAAGATCGCAGATCGACCTTCTGGAGAAGCAGATCCGGGAGTTCCACCCTTCCAAGGTGGCGGTCTGGACCGAAGAAAAAGCAGCGGAACTGAGAAGAAATGTCGCTGATCTGGAGGTTGAGGTCCTGACGGGAATGGACGGACTCATCGAGATCGCTTCCATGGAAGAGGCGGATATTGTGGTGACCGCCATTGTGGGTATGATCGGTATCCGGCCCACCATTGCGGCCATGAATGCCGGCAAGGATATTGCCCTGGCCAACAAGGAGACCCTTGTGACTGCGGGACACATCATCATGCCTCTGGCTAAGGAGCTGGGCGTGAACATCCTGCCCGTGGACAGTGAACACTCTGCCATTTTCCAGTGTCTTGCCATGAGTGATGCCAACAGAAACGGCATCGACAAGATCCTTCTGACAGCCTCCGGCGGACCCTTCCGTACCTGGCCTGCAGAGCGGCTTTCCGAGGTGACGGTGGAGGATGCCTTAAAGCATCCCAACTGGAACATGGGCCACAAGATCACCATTGATTCTGCCACCATGGTCAATAAGGGTCTTGAGGTCATTGAAGCCAAGTGGCTCTTCGGTGTGACTTTGGATCAGATCCAGGTGGTGGTTCAGCCCAAGTCCGTGATCCATTCCATGGTCCAGTTCCTGGACGGAGCCGTGCTGGCTCAGCTGGGAACCCCGGATATGAAGCTGCCCATCCAGTATGCACTCTATTATCCCGAGCGCCGGTTCTTGGCCGGTGACAGACTTGATTTCTGGGAGCTGTCCGAGATCCGGTTCGAGCGTCCGGACTTTGATAAGTTCAAGGGCCTCCGGCTGGCATACCAGGCGGGCCGCAAGGGCGGTAACATGACCACCATCCTGAATGCGGCAAATGAAAAAGCCGTAGCCATGTTCTTGAACCGCACCATCGGCTATCTTGAGATCCCCGAGATCATTGAGATGTCCATGAACGAGATCCCCTTCAAGCCGCATCCCACAGTACAGGAGATTTTGGAGACGGAACAGCAGGTTTACGAACTGATCGACAGGAAATATGACAGAACCGGAAAATGATCCGGGATATGGAGTGAGCAATGAATGTTTTAAAGAATATACCCTATTATCTGATCTCCATCCTGGCCATCGGCGTCATAGTATTTGTCCATGAAATGGGACATTTCCTGATCGCCAAGGCAAATGGCATTGGAGTGGTGGAATTCTCCATCGGTATGGGCCCGAGACTTCTTTCCTTTGAATGGAAAGGCACCCGGTATTCCCTGAAGGCCATCCCCTTCGGCGGTTCCTGCCAGATGAAGGGTGATGATTTCGAAGCTGTCTTCGGTCCTCTGGATGATGAGGAAGAGGAAGATCTTCGGAGTGTGGCTGAAAAGGCACGCGTTGTGAAGAATGTGGGAGGCTCCGAGGCAGAGGAAGCAGCTTCTTCCGTAACCTCCGGTGAGAGCGTAAAAGCCGCAAGTGAGGCTGTAAGTACAGAAACAAAAGCCGAAACCGGTAAAGCTGCGGTTACGGAAGCAAAGGCCGAAAGCGGTAAGATCGAAAAGGCAGAGGGCTTCACCGGCGTCCGTAAGGGCGTGGAGGACAGTGACAAATTCTCCTCCAAGTCCGTATGGTCCAGAATCTCCGTGATCTTTGCGGGCCCCTTCTTTAACTTCCTTCTGGGTGTGGCCCTGGCCCTGGTGGTACTGGGGATCGGCGGAGTGGATCTGCCGAATCTGGGAGCAGTGATCGAGGGTTATCCGGCACAGGAAGCCGGAATGGCAGGCGGAGACAGGATCGTGTCCATTAACGGCAAGAACTGTACCGTGTACCGGGAGATCCTGCTGTATCTTACGGAAGCAAAGAATCAGCCTATTACCGTGACCTATGAGCATGAGGGCGCCAGAAATACCGTGGTCCTTACCCCCAAGCTTGATGAGGAGACCGGCAATTATTACTACGGTTTTATCATGTCGAACCGTCAGAAGGTCAGCTTCCCCAAGCTCCTTTATTACAGCGTCAACGAGGTGGTCTATGGCCTGAAGGCAACCTTCTTAGGCATCAAGATGATGTTCACGGAAAAAATGGGTATTAATTCCCTGGCGGGTCCCGTGGGTGTCACCACCGCCATCAGTGAGGTGGCTCAGGAATCCAGCAGCGACGGACCGCTGTATGTGATGCTGAACGTCTTCAATCTGATGATCCTGATCAGCGTGAACCTGGGCTTTATGAACCTGCTGCCTCTCCCTGCGTTAGACGGCGGCCGCCTGTCCTTCCTCTTTATCGAGGCACTGATCGGCAAGCCCGTTCCGAAGAACAAGGAAGCTATTGTACACCTGGTGGGTATTGTTCTGTTACTGCTGCTTTCCGTAGTGGTACTGTTCAATGATATCCGAAGACTTTTTGTATAATTATGTGATCAAAATCCGTTTCTATGAAAGGAAAATGAATCCGCCCTGCGAGGTCATTTTTCCGAATGAAACAGGAGATAAAAGGAGAAGAATCAATGTCTTACAGAGACCATACAAGAGTGATCCGGATCGGAGATCAGGTGATCGGAGGAGGAAATCCCATCCTGATCCAGTCCATGACAAATACCAGAACCGAGGATGTGGAGGCAACGGTGGCTCAGATCCTGCGCCTTGAGGAGGCAGGCTGCGAGATCATCCGCTGCACCATTCCCAATGAGGAGGCTGCCAAGGCCATCCCCGAGATCAAGAAGCGTATCCATATCCCTTTTGTAGCGGATATCCATTTTAACTATCGTCTGGCCATTGCGGCCATTGAAAACGGCGCCGACAAGATCCGGATCAATCCCGGAAACATCGGCGGTGACGACCATATCCGTGCGGTGGTGGAGGCTGCCAAGTCCCGTAATGTTCCGATCCGTGTGGGAGTAAACAGCGGCTCCTTGGAGCAGCAGTTCATTGAAAAGTACGGCGGACATGTAACGGCTCAGGGCCTGGTGGACAGTGCCCTTGACAAGGTGAGGATCATTGAGCGTATGGGCTATGATCAGATGGTGATCAGTATCAAGTCCTCCAACGTTCTGATGTGCGTGGAAGCTCATGAGCTTCTGGCAAAGCAGTCGGATTATCCGCTCCACGTGGGGATCACCGAGTCCGGAACCGTAAATTCCGGCAACATCAAGTCCGGTGTGGGCCTGGGGATCATTCTCCATGAAGGCATCGGCGATACCATCCGGGTATCCCTGACCGGGGATCCCGTGGAAGAGATCAAGTCTGCAAAGATCATTCTGAGGACGTTGGGCCTCAGAAAGGGCGGGATCGAAGTAGTTTCCTGTCCTACCTGCGGACGCACCAGCATTGATCTGATCACATTGGCCAATCAGGTGGAGACCATGGTGGCAGGCTATGACCTGGATCTGAAACTGGCGGTTATGGGCTGCGTAGTCAACGGCCCCGGAGAAGCCAGAGAAGCAGATCTCGGCATTGCAGGCGGCGCAGGCTGCGGCGTGCTGATCAAAAAGGGCCAGGTGATCAAGAAGGTTTCGGAGGAGGAGCTGCTTCCGACTCTGAAGTATGAGCTCGATCATTGGAAGGAAGAGAATTAATGAAGTCATTCCGAGAAACATTTCCCGAACTGGAAATAGATGAGTATTTTGAGAATCTGTTTGATGAGACTGAGGTGACCTCCATCAGCCGCACGGCTGACCGGAGCGGCCTCAACATCCATATCGTCTCCAAGAGACTGATCGATAAGAAGGATATCTTCAAGATGGAAAATATCCTTCGCACCGGTCTGTTCGGAGAGGGAAGTCCCATCAGGATCCGGATCGTGGAGACCTTTGACCTGGCTGCCAAATACAGCCTGGAAAGTCTTCTGAAGACCTATCGGGACAGTATCCTCGAAGAGATCAAGCGCTGCAGTTCCATTGAACTGCAGCTTTTAAAGCGTGCCGACTGGGAAGTGGAGAACGGAGATACCATTGTTCTGAATTATAAAGAGGAGATCCCCGAGGCCTGGAAGAACTGGACGGATCACAGTGCCAACTTCTTAAAGCAGGTGCTGTCGGAACGTTTTCAGTGTGCTGCCCAGGTGCGGACGGTATTCCCGGAGCACGTGGAGGAGAAGGTGACCTCCGTGGCTGACCTGAAGGCTCAGATGAAGCCTGCACTGGACTTTTCCTGGCAGAACCGGGACGGAAACAAGGATGGCTTTCCGGGAGGAGGGGACGGCAGAGCAAGCAGTGCGGACTCCCGTGATCCCTTCGGAGGTGCTTTGGAGCCCCCTACACCTCCGGATGAATACTTTGCAGGACTTCTGGCAAATGATGCAGGGGTTCCTTTTTCGGAGAACCGGGATGCTTCCGCAGCTTTTGTCTCCGGCAATGCTTCCGGAACGGACAATGCTTCCGGATCTGACAAGGCATCAGGATCATCTTCTGCCGGCGTTTCGGCTGGTTCTTCCTCAGGAAGCGGATCTGCATCCGCCGGAAAATCTTCCGGCAGTGGTTCTGCGGGAAGTGACCAAAAGGGAAAGAAGGGTTATGAAAGCCGTTATTCCGGCCGGGGAAGCTACAACCGCAAGGGTGGGAACAACTTCGGCAGCGATAAGGAGAAATATCCGGATCTGGTCTTCGGCCGTTACTTTGAGGAGGACTTCGTTCCCCTGGAGGACATTACGGACGATATGGGCATGATCGCAGTCCGGGGCTGTGTGGTGAGCACGGAGTTAAAGCCCCTCAGAAAGTACCCGGAGAAGGGGATTCTCATCACCATCCTGACGGACTATACGGATTCCATCATGGTGAAGATCTTCTGCACCCTGGATGAGTACGGCGCTTTGGAGAAGGAGATCGCCCCCGGAAAGTTCCTTGCGGTCAAGGGCAGTGCTGCCTTCAACAGCTATGACAGCCAGGTGGAGATCAGCTCCGTTTCCGGTATCAAGAAGATCCCGGATTTCCGTGTGTTCAGAATGGACGAATCGGAAGAGAAGCGTGTTGAGCTTCACCTCATGACCAAGATGAGTGAAATGGATGCGGTAACATCCATTGAAGATTATATCAAGAATGCGAAGAGATGGGGTCATACCGCCATGGCGGTCACAGACCACGGATGTGCGTATGCATTTCCCCAGGCAGCCCACTATCTTCGCGATACCAAGGATAAAGATTTCAAGATGATCTACGGCATCCAGGGTTATGTGGTGGATGACTCCAAGCGCATCGTCATGAATTATCATCCTTCCAAGGCGGAGGACGGAACCGTTCCGGAGGAAGAGCGGATCTCCATCCATGATACCGCCGTGGTATTCGACTTAGAGACCACCGGTCTGACCGCCGGTGTGCATAAGATCATCGAGTTCGGTGCGGTTAAGGTGAAGAACGGCGTGGTGGTAGATGATTTCTGCTTCTATGTCAATCCCCAGGAACCCTTAAGCTCCAAGATCACCGAGCTGACCAGTATCCGGGATTCGGATCTGGTGGGTGCGGAGACCTTCGATGTAATGGTTCCGAAGTTCTTGGAATTCTGCAAGGACGCAAAGTTCATCGTAGGTCATAACGTAGAATTCGATATCAAGTTTGTGAAGCACTTTGCAAGAGAACTGGGCATGGATTTCAATCCGGTCTACATGGATACGGTGACCATGGCTCAGATCCTGCTTCCCAAGCTGAACCGTTACAAATTGGATACTGTCGGTAAGGAACTGAAGATCCCGCCCTTCCATCATCATCGTGCGGTGGATGATGCCGGGGCCACTGCGGCCATTTTCTTCAATCTCACGGATATGCTCACGGAGCGGGCGGAGGGAGAGTACTTCGACACCTTCCTGGAGAAGATCCTGGTCACCTCCGATCAGATCAAGAAGATGCACCCCTTCGATGCATCCATTCTGATGAGAGATCTGACCGGAAAGGTCAATCTCTACCACCTGATCTCCGATTCCAACATCAAGTATTTAAACAGAGTTCCGAGACTTCCCTGGAGCCTCATCGAAGAGTACCGGGAAGGGCTCCTGATCGGTTCCTCCGGAGCAGACGGAGAACTGTTCCAGGCTCTGATGGAGGGTGAAAATGACGACGTGATCGCCGGGATCGTGGAGCGCTACGATTATCTGGAGATCATGCCGGCGGAGAATCATGCCCATTTTATTGACGAAGAATCCAGCTATATCTCCTCCTTAGAGGACATCCGGGACTTAAACCGCCGGATCGTAAAGCTGGGCG
>JAGACB010000032.1 GCA_017614345.1 Lachnospiraceae bacterium | reverse complement strand
TGGTGATCCCCAGCCCCGGATCCGTCAGGGTTCCGTCCAGGTCAAACAGTACATAGCGATACATAGTGATACTCCTCCGTCACAGAATGTAGATCCCCTCCATGAACTCCTTTTCCACTGCCTTATATTCCTCCTCGGAAAATGCCTTTGTCTCTCTGAGCTTCTTCAGATAAGCATCACACACTTCCTCAGCCTTCTTCCGGTCTCCGCCCCGAACATAAGCAGACATTTTGCTGAAGTTCATTTTCCTGAGAACCCACTGATGGACCTCCTCCGAGTAATCCGGACGGGAGGTGAAGGCCTTCAGGACCGCCTCGCTCCAATCGCAGATCTCCAAAGCTTCCTCAAGGGTTCCGAAATAGCAATAGTGGGTGGTAATGGTCTGGATATGACTTGCGATCAGATCAAAGAGAATGCCGTTAACCTTTACTGTGGTGTCCTTCATGGCATCAAAGCCCTTCTCGAAGAAGTCCAGAGCCAGCCCCATCTCTTCCTTCACGGCATGTCCCTCCAGGCTCGGCAGGACATTTACGTGATCCCTTGCATTTTCATAATCCTTCATGTGGATATAGATCCAGGCCAGTGCCGCATGAGCCTTGTTGACCTTTTTGGGATCGCTGCAGTAGCGGATAATGTTTAAGCCCTTGCGGATCCCGTCCGTCAGGATCGCCTTAGCCCGCTCCGGCTCCGCATCCAGAAGGTGTTCCATATCAATATAGTAACTGAGCTCCGCAACTCTCTGAACGTATTTCAGGACAATGTCATAGTTCATGGGGTTCTTTCCGACCTCTTCCGCCAGGTACTCACATACCTTAAGGGCGCTTCCGCCGGGGTTCTCAACGGTCTCCAGCTCCTTCATCTTTGCGAAGACCTGACCCGTGACGATCTGATCCTGACTCTGCTGCTGATAGCCCAGCAGTGCATCCGTGGTAATGCCCAGTGTCTGAGCAATGGGAACGATCATGGAGATATCCGGAAGCCCTGCTTCCGACTCCCACCGGCTGACTGCCTGAGGTGTCACGCCCAGCATCCCGGCCAGCTCTTCCTGTGTAAATCCCTTGTTTTTTCTGTAACTCCTGATGTTTGCTCCGATCATATTTGCCATAATCATTTTCCTCCGTCTGGTATCATATTTGAAAAATGCCGTCACGGAAATGTCTGCAGATCTCTTTCCTTGAGACTACTGTATCGGATCTCCCGGGAAAATGCAAACAATGCATCGTTGAGAAAAAATCAAGTCTACTTCAGAATGTTCTTAAAAAACAGCGTTTGTAGTGCGCTATGAGCCGCCTGAACCTGGAATCCCATATGATCCATGGAGGTGCCGACCAACCGGTCGCCGTCCCGATAACTGACGGTAACGGTTCCGCCCATGATGCCGGACATCCGGTCCTTGTATTGCTCCCATTCATCAATGTGATATTCTTTAATGATCCGGTAGGCCTCGTCAAGCACCTGTGCGGAAATGAACCGGCGATAGGAAGCCTCATTGGAATAATAATCGAGGATCAGTTTCTCATCCGTGCATGCATAGACACGGAAGCCCGAAGAGGTCGGAGGGTTGCAGGTACTGTAGGTGGAGCCTGCAAACAGTACCACCCAGTTTAACTTTTCGCCGCACTTCTCACAGGTATCTCCGTTCTGAAACTCGCTGCCGCATTTGGGACAGGTAAGCCCCACCGGTGTCTCCTTCTCCACAAAGGAGATCTCCAGGTTGTCATCCTGCAGAAGGTCCACCGTATAGCCTTTGTTGTCCTTAAAGGAATACAGATCCGCATGAAGTGTGCCGGCGCCGTACCAGAGCTTCATGATGCGATAAGCGTAAGGCGCCACCGGTTCCGGTTTCCGGAGATCATTATTTCTCAGATTAATGCGGAATACCTCATTCGGATGGGTTCCTCCCGGGTTTCCGTTCGCCGATCCGCCGGACAGCAAGCCCATAGCTCCGGCGAACATCATTCCCATGCTCCCGTATCCGATATCCATAAAGGAATAACTGGTATCAAGCTGATATTCTTCCGTGTCCTGTAAGGCTTCTCCGGATCCGTCAGAACCTTCGTTACTCGCTCCGGGGCAATACTGCGCTGCAAATCTTCCGTTCCGAAGGATCATTTTCAAGGTTCCGTTCTCATCTCTCCATCCGTGTTCCGCGAGGCGCTGCTTTTCGTCCTGGGAAAGTTCCCTGTTTGGCACAAAGTTCTCATTTGCCGGCCCGGGTTTTCCGCAGTTCGTGCAGAATTTGCCCGTTACCACTGCTCCGCATTCACAGATGTATTCTTTTTGCGCAGTCTCGAATATCTTCCCGCATTGGGGACAGAATTTAGAGAGCGGACCGTTGTATCCGCATTCGCACTGAACCGTTACCTTCTCATCTGCCATGTTTCATGCCTCCTCACTTCCAAGGGATGTTCTTCCTGAAGTATATCACGATGCACTAATCATTTCAACTCAGGAAGGGTTGTGCTTTGCAAGATCCGGAACTTCCCTTTTTTTGCTCGGAACGCAAAAAAAGAGAAGTTCCGGATCTTACAACAGAAACCAAAAGCGCCGCTGCCGGTTCATCCGATAAGGACAAGCCAGCAGCGGTGATATGGGAGAATGTATGATGCTAAGGGAATCTGCTCACGATGACAGGGAGGAAGTTGTATCATGAGGATCAATACAGTTCGTTCAATCTGTTGCTTACTCGAAGCGGCAATGGCATCCCGTTTCAGAAACGCAACATGTGAAACTATGCCTTAATAATTCTTATAAAGTTTTGCAATGATGAGGCCGATGAGCAGGATGACTGCAGAAACTGCAACCAGGATCCAGTTTGTGAGGTCGGAGGAGGTGCCTCCGAAGCCGCCGGGCATGGAGGAGAAGTTTCCGCCGCCCGGCATCTGCATGTTTCCGCCTGAAGGACGCCGGTTGCTGCTATCAGAGGATCCGGAATTATCCGTGCTCTGAGAGTCTCCGGACTGTGAGCTGTCTTTACCGGAAGAAGGTCTTCCGGAGAAGCCTCCCTGCATTTGAGACGGATCAAAGCCATCCGGCATCTGAGAGGAGTCAAATCCGTCAGGCATCTGAGAGGGATCGAAACCGCCGGGCATCTGGGACGGATCAAAGCCGTTTGCAACCATGGAGGAATCGGAATCTTCCGATGTCACAAAGGTGATACTCGACATGGTGCTGACGCCGGAGTTTTCTTTCCTCGAAGAATCTCGGCCGCCGAAGCCACCCTTGCTGCCGCCCATGGAACCCATGTCGGACAGATTAATGCCGGAGGCATCTGCGTAGTTTTTGGTCTCGGTGGTCTCACCATTTTCCAGCTGAGCACTGATGCTCTGGGAGCGAAGGCTGCAGAACTGACGAAGGGTTTCCACGCCGTTCTCAAACTCTTCATAGGAATAGAAGGCCGTGGGGTCCTTTGCCACATAGGACTTGATCAGGTTATAGGCATTGTCGATGATGCCTTCGATATCTACGGTAGTTAAGAATTCCTCGTAATACTGATGATACAGTTCGGTGTATTCTTCATTGGAGAGGATCCAGTACCACATGGGACGATCGGATCCGGTGCTGCCGGAGACCGGGGCATCGATGGGGGTGTTGACGGTGCTCTGACCGTTTCCGCCCATGAAGGTTCCGTAGGCCAGGTTGTAATCCCAGGGGATCATGGAAAGCTGACCGTCTTCCTCGTACAGATAATAGTTGTGGACCATGGTTCCGGTGTAGCTGTCGCCGTTGCAGACAAAGTTGTGTACCACGAAGTAACGGAGCACTTCATCCACATTTACCACGGATTCAATGTCTTCATATTCCGAAAGAGTTTTCAGAGCAGAGATGAGACGATTTTGATCTGCCTTGGTATAGTCTGTCTTGGCATTGTTCCAGATATTGGAGTAGCTGGAGGTCTCATCGTCGATATACTGAAGCTTCACATCGGAGGAGCCCATGCCGAAGCCGCCCATACCGCCGAAGCCGAAGCCTTTACCGGTGCCGTCGGAATCACTGCCGCCGCCGAACATGGAGGAGGGATCAAAATCACCCATCTGTGAGGGATCGAAATCTCCCATCTGAGAAGGATCAAAGTCACCCATCTGTGAGAAATCAAAGTTACTCATATCTCCGCCGAACATGGAGGAGGGGTCAAAACCGTTTTTCCCGGAGGAACTGCTCTGCTTCGATCCGCTGTTCGAACCATTCTCGGAACCGTTTTCCGTTCCGCTCTCGGAGCCTTCCTCATCCTCGGACTTCATGAACTCATCCATGTTAAAGTCCTTACCGTTGCCACGGCCGCCGCCGAAGCTTAAGCTGTCGGGCTTGTAGAGCATGCCGTAATCGGAGCCGTAGTTACGCTCCAGAAAGCTGTCCTCTACGCCCTCTACTGCAAGGTATAAGCCCCAGTCTTCGCCGTTCACCGTGATATATACAAAGCTGCAAAGAGGAGTTGCAGCGCCGAACTCCTTCATCAAAGTGAAGGCCAGGTAGTCCTTCATCATGGTGGAGTCCTGGATCAGGTTATTTAAGCTCAGCTTATCCAGTCCGTGATAGGTGATGGAGTCATCGTACTGGTCAAACTCCACCTTAAAGCTGTACCTTTCGCTCCCCATGGAGGAAACGGAGGATAAGGAAGTATTTCCCTTACCGCGGATGCCCACGTTTTTGAAGGCCTCCCCGTCGATCACCAGATTGGCCACCGAGTATTCTTCACCGGTAGCAGTACTGATGAATCCGTCCCAGTCCTTCATGACAATGTCGATGGTGTGCACCCGGGAATTGTCGAATAACCGGTTCTCATAACCCATGGTGTGTGCCTTGACCTCGATCCCCAGGGCTTTCCCGTTCATGAACAGGATCGTCATAGCCAGGATCGCGATCGTCACCACCCATGCTATCTTGTCTAAATGTTTGCTTCCTGACATACCATTACCCCATATAATCGCCGTTGTAGGATACGATCACTGCGCTGCTCACGCCGGGCAGCTCGGAAAGACTGTTTATAAAATCGGTGTCATCATTTTTCAGGCGGACCTCAATGTTCATCTCGATGGAACCGTTGGAAGCCGCTTTGCTCTTCACCGTGGAGCGGGCCACGTTCTTGGCAAGGAGTTCCTTCGCCTTCACTTCCGCCTCATGGTTCGCACAGTTCAAAACCACCATATAAGGATGGGTGTGGGATTTCTTATTGACAAATACCAGCAGGATCAGGCCGATGCAGATGCTGCCGATGACCGCCAGCGGGATCATGCCTGCCGCCAGGATAATGCCGGCACCGATGGACCAGAACAGAAAAGCAATGTCCAGAGGATCCTTGATGGCAGTACGGAAACGTACAATGGAAAGGGCACCCACCATACCCAGTGACAGGACCACGTTGGAGGTAACCGCCAGGATCACGGTAGAGGTGATCATGGTCAGCGCCACCAGAGTGGTACCGAAGCCTGCGGAATACATTACGCCGCGATAGGTTTTCTTATAGATCAGGAAAATGAAAAGGCCTATACCGAAGGACAGCACAATGGTCAGGATCATATCGAGGATGCTGACGGAGCTGACATTTTCCAGAAAGCCGGATTTAAAGATATCGTTAAAAGACAAGAGTGCGAGTGTCATCAGAGTAGTTCTCCTTTAATTGTTTTAGTTGTTTTTTCTTTTATCTGTTTTCCGAAAACAGGTTTCCGACGGATCCGTTTTTTCCGGAAAATGTTTTTGATCGAACATACATATCAATCAATCATACATTCTGCAGGCTGCATATTTGGAATATGCAGTGCTGTGTCTGGAGTCAAGTTGAACAGCGCTTCGGATCACATCCGGAAGGAAGTTGTCCCATTTGACCTCGAGGATGCAGGAGGAATCCGGAACCGGGACCGTCAGGCAGTCGGGGTTTAAAAAGTCCGTGCAGCTTAGCCCCGTGCGGATATCGTAATCGAGAGTGACACGGACATTTCCCACGGTAAATACAAAGGGCTCCCGGGTGTAATCCACGATCACCTTGGCCGCCAGGCCTTCGTTTCGGACCCTGGTATAAAAGCCCAGGATCACTTCATCATCGCTTTTGGCCATCCATCCCACGTCGCCGTCAACAATGGCCTGAGCCTGCTCCGGCGAAAGATGTGCGGAATCCTTGGTACCCAGCCCGCCCTGCTTGAACTTTCTCTCCAGATGGATCACGGAGGGATCGTTGTTGTACATCCGGATCCGATATTTTTCCCGGATGTTCACACCGTCTAACTTCTCTCTGAGGACCTTGTCATCCGGGTTGTCGAAATACAGACTCCGTATCAGGTATTTCCCATCAATGGCGTGGCTGTCCGTTTTCATGACCGCCTTCAGCCTCTGCCTCAGGATCAGCATATCGTGTGCACTGATCTCATGCTTTACTTCATGTCTGAACTGCAAACCTTCTGTCTCCTTTCTGCAAAAACGGACCGCTCTTCTTCAAAGGTCAAGCCTCTGAACAAAAGCAGTCCGCTTACGGATCAGAGTACTTCCCCTGCGAGGATCACAGCCTTCGCAAAAGTCTATACTCCGTTTTTATCAGTTAAATGTGAAAAAAATTGTTCTGTCCTGTGAAAATAGTTTTTACATCCTGTGAAAAAAAGTTTTACATCCTGTGATGAAAGTATGAACGAAACGTTTCACAGACCTCCGCCTCGATGGAGTTCAGATACCGGATCCGTCCGATGGTGCTTACTGTTTCTTCCTCCCCGAGACGGATCTCCTCCTCGTCTCCGCCGGTTAAGCCCAAGGCCCGGCGGAGATTGTACTCCAGCCACTCCACCCAGGTGTAGGCGATCCCGAACAGGTTCTCATACCCTTGAAATCCGTTATCATAGGCCTTCAGGTATCCCCGGAAAAATGCCGAAAGAAGCTCCTTTTGAAACCTTCCGTTCAGCGTTCCCGACCACTGCAGAGCCAGATCCACACAGGCCGCAACAGGGTTGTCCCTGTCCAGGCACTCCAGGTCGATCACATAGGGCTTCCCGTCACACCACATGATATTCTTCGGGTCCATGTCTCCGTCATTGATGGCCGTGATCTGCGGCAGGCTCTTCCTGGCTTCATTCAGCTTGTTCTGTGCTTCCTCAAGAAGATCCAGATTTTCTTCGAGAATTAGTGTAATGGCACTCTTTCGCTCCTTTGCAAGCGACAGATATTCCCGAAAGTTGATCTCACTCAGTTCGGGCTCTGTAATCTCTGTTGCAGCTACCGATCTCTCTTTTGGTTCGAAAGCCTGATCATCTTCAGAAACCTTCGCCTCTTCCACGATCTGCGGATCTATCCTGTGGATCTGTCCCAGGATCTCCCCGGCCTGAAAGCACTGCTCCTCCGTGATCCCGTTCTGATCGGTGATCCCGCCTTCCATCCAGTGGAAGACATAGAAATACATTCCCTCGTGCTCCAGCATTTTCCTTCCGGAAAATGTCATTGCAGGCACCATGGGTACCTTATGCTCTTCCAGGATCCCCTCCAGTTCCTCTGCTCTTGCGTAGTTTTCAAACACCCCCGGCCTTGCCATGATCTCCGGATTCAGGCACTTTACGGCATAGTCTCCGGTGGAAGTCCGTACCTTGTACATCTTATGCATCAGCCCGCCGGATACCGGCCTGATGTCTTCTGTGATCTCTCCCAGGCCGCACTCCTTCATCAGTGCGGCAAGGATTTCCTGTTGTGATTTCATATGGGTCCTTCTTTTTTCTTTTGTTTTCTGCTTTTCTTCTCTTGTTATTCTTCTTAAAGACATGCTGCCTGTTCCGGCGGCCCTTCAAAAATCCTGATACAGCGGAAAATGTAAACAACTCAAAATCGCTGTATTAATTCCCCTAAAACCAGGCATTTAAGAAGCTTATTACAGCGATAACAAGATAATCAGAAAAATCGCTGTAATTATATGACTTACTCCCTGATAATCGCCCGGATTATACAGCGATGATCATTATTTTTCAATAATCGCTGTATTGAGCCGGTCATAACGTCACTTCGCCCAAAGATTCAAGCACTTCCTCCCGCCACGGGATCGAGTCCAGAGCTCCGGGCCCGGTTACAGCGATCGAAGCAGCTTTGGAAGCAAGTCTGAGGCTTTCCTCCGGAGAAAGGCCATTCATCACGGAGGCAATAAAGTAACCCGTGAAGGTGTCTCCGGCAGCCGTTGTATCAACCGCCTTGACCGGAAAGGCGCTTTGGTAATACACGTCCTCCGAGTCATCATAATATGCGCCTTCTGCCCCAAGGGTCAGAACCGTCTTTGCGTCAGGGTATTTCCGGCGGATCTCCCGAAGAATTTCTTTAGGCTCCGGCTTCACGGTTATCTCTGTGGCATGGGCGTCTGTCTGCGACCGCCCGGTCATCTGAGCCCCCTCGATCTCGTTCAAAAGAAAAAAAGAAACTTTGGAAAGGTCGCAGGTCAGAAGGGCGTCATCATAGGGCGATGGGTTCAGCACAATCTGCAGGCCCTTATCATAGGCTTTGTCGATGATGACGTCAAGCAGGTTGATCTCATTTTGCAGGAGGATCATGTCACCGCGGCCAAAGTCTGCCAGAACCTCATCAATAAAGGAAGCAGTCATGCACCGGTTGGCTCCGCCGAAAAGGAGAATGGAATTCTCGCCGCTTTGGTCCACCTGGATAATGGTGTGGCCGGAACGGCCTTGGATCATGCGGACCCGGTCAACGTTCACGCCGTTTTCGATGCACCGGTCGATCAGGATCCGGCCTTCTTCCCCAACCATTCCGGCATGACAGACCTCCACTCCGGCTCTGGCCAGGGCAATGGACTGATTCAGCCCCTTGCCCCCGGGATTAACGCTCATTCCGCTGCTGGTCTCGGTTTCCCCGGCTTTCACGAAATGGTCCACCGCATATACATAATCAATATTCATGGAGCCAAAGCAAAGTACCTTCATAAACAAGTTCCCCCTCACATTCATTCTTTTTACCTTTTCACTCCCCGAACAGATACTTCCCCTTCCCCACGATCCGGCTCACACCGCCGATCACGATCTCGGTCTCCACCGGGGTATCGATCTCGTAGCGGATGCCGTCCTCTGTGTACTTCCAGAAAGAGCGGATCCGGCCGTGGACCGTATCAAAGACGGCGCTCAAACTGTTTAAACGGGGATCCGGATGCGGTTCGATCCGGACTCTTGCAAAGCCCGGAGCCGCAGGCTTGATGCCGGCAGCCACTGCAAAGACCCAGTCTGCTACGGAGGCGTAGGCATAGTGGTTGTAGGAATTCATGTCATCGTCCCAGAAGGTTCCGTCCGGCTTAATGCCGTCCCAGTGCTCCCAGACGGTGGTGGCGCCCTTGGAAACCGAATAGAGCCAGCCGGGATACTCCGTCCTCAGAAGGAGGGACCAGGCAATGTCCGTGTAGCCGTAGCGGCTCAGCTCGTGCAGAAGACGCGGAGTGCCCACCAGGCCGGTCTGCAGCTTCATACCGCAGGCTCTGATCTGCTCGGCCAGAGCATCTGCCACTGCCTGAGGATCCTCGGCCAGATCAAAGGAAAGGGCCAGGACCTTCTCGGTCTGGGTGTTCAGCTTCTCCCCGAAGGTCTTCCGGAAAGCAGCTTTGATCCGTTCGTAAAGGGCCTCGTATTCCGTCACGTCCTGCCCGAGCATTTTCCCGGTACGGATCACAATGTTCACGGAATTGGCGTAAAATGCACTGCACATCAGGTCGTCATCCGTGTAGCCCCTCTTTGCCCGCTCGATATTCTCGGGAACATAGCCCTCCGGCCAGTCCAGAGCCAGCCAGTCGCCGTAGGTCCAGCAGCCGGTAAAGAGATCCGGCGTGTGGGACACCGTGGGAATGTAGGCGATCCACTTCTTCATGGCCTCATACATCTCCGAGAGAAATGTCAGGTCACCGTAGGTCTCATAGAGCTGCCACGGGATAATGGTCACCGCATCCGACCAGCCTGCACCGCCGGGGTTATAGGCCGTCAGGCTCGGGATCACCTCGGGAACCCAGCCGTTGTCGTGCTGCGCGGCTCTCATATCCGCCAGCCACTTCTTAAAGAACTGCCGCACGTCATACTGATAGGTGGCTGCACGACAGAAGATCTGGCCGTCTCCGGTCCAGCCGTAGCGCTCGTCACGCTGAGGGCAGTCCGTGGGGATGTCCAGATAATTGCCCTTCTGCCCCCAGATGGTATTGCTGAAGAGCTGATTGAGCATGGGGTTACTGCTTTCAAGCCATCCGGTCCTGTTCATTTCCGAGTGAAGCACAATGGCATAAACATGGTCCGCGGAAAATCCCTGCGGTGCTTCATCGATCCGAAGATAGCGGAAGCCGAAAAAGGTCAGCTTCGGCTTATAGCTCTGATGACCCTCACGGCAGATATAATGCATCTGACTTCTGGCGGAGCGATAGTTCCCGGTGTAGAAGTTACCCTCCTTATCCAGTACCTCCGCAGTCGAAAAGCTGAGCTTCTCTCCGGCATGGGCGTCCGTCTCAAAGTACATATAGCCCGTCAGATTCTGACCGAAATCCAGCACCCATTCATTTTTCGGAGTCCGGAAGGACCTCCGGGGAAATATTCTCTCCTGCTCCCGAACCTCCGGCCCCTCCTGAGGGATCAGGATCTCCTTCGTGTAATCCGCGATCACCACAGGCTCAAAGGAGAGCTCCCGGGTCATATCCACATCCTCCCCGGGGAAGATCCCGCTGAGGGTGATGGTACTTTCCGAAACCTCCCAGGTCTCATCCGTAGGAAGCAGTTCCTCGCTTCCGTCCTCGTATTCCAGATGAATGACTGCGATCACCATGGCAGGAAGAAACTCATCCGGATTCTTTGTGCCGGTCCAGGGCGCATTGGTCCTCCGAAACCAGCCGTTTCCGACGATGACGGTGAGGACATTTTCCTTATTAACCGGACCGGTGGCGTCATTTTCCTTCTGCAGCAGACCGGTGTCATTATTCAGCAGACCGGTGTCATTATTCAGTAAACCGGTGATGTCATAGCTCTGCACCTGCAGTCGCTTGCTGTACTCGGTCCAGCCCGGAGCCAGGATGAATTCCCCCACCCGTTCTCCGTTTAAGACCGCCTCATACACACCGTCACAGGTCACCTCAAGTGTTGCCTTCCGAACAGGCTTTTCCCCCGAAAATGTCTTACGGAAAACAGGAACCACAGAGGATCCGGCCTCTTTCATCCGGATCCATGAAGCATTTTTGATCAACATAATACCTTCTCCTTTCCAAGTGCTGAGGGCCCCCTGCCCTCCGATACTTCCATGATAGGCTATCCCTCAAGGAGAAACAATGTGTATTTTTTGATACTTTCGGTCATTTCTTTGTCCGGTAATACTGTGCCTGGGCGTTCCATAACGCATAGTATTCACCGGAGGTGTCCCCCACCAGTTCCTCGTGGGTGCCCTTCTGGACTATCCGGCCTCCGTCGAAGACCGTGATCTCGTCGCAGAAGCGGCAGGAGGAAAGGCGGTGACTGATATAGATGGCGGTTTTATTGTCCACCATGTTGCTGAAATCCTCGTAGACCTGAGCCTCGGCAATGGGGTCCAAGGCCGCAGTGGGCTCATCGAGAACGATCATGGGCGTGCCCTTGTACAGTGCTCTGGCCAGGGCGATCTTCTGAGCCTCGCCGCCGGAGATCTCGACGCCGTCCGCCGAAAGATCCTTGTAAAGGCAGGTGTCAGCGCCGTGCTCCATGGTCAGGTACCGGTCATAGAAGGATACCTTCTTCATGCACTCCTCAAGCCGCTCCTTATCGTACTCTGTGTCCGCCGCAATGTTCTGCCCCAGGGAAAATGCAAAGAGCTTGAAATCCTGGAACACAAAGGAGAACAGCTTCATATACTCCTCGTAATCATACTTGCGGATATCGATGCCGTTTAAGAGGATCTCCCCCTCCGTGGGATCGTAGAGCCGGCACAGCAGCTTGACAAATGTGGTCTTTCCGGCGCCGTTGGTGCCCACAAAGGCCTGCTTCTTTCCGATGCTGAGGGTGGTATTGATGTCCTTTAACACGTAGGTATCCGTTCCGGGATACTTAAAGGAAACATGCCGGAATTCAATGCTGTAGTCATTTTCCCCGTCGTTGCAGAAAAAGCTTTTGGGCGCCGGAAGGGTTCCCTGATACTTTTTATTCGGCAGGTCCAGATAGGCAAAAAGCTTCTCCAGATGTCCCGTATAAACCTTGTTCTCGGAGAAGATCCAGGTCAGAAGCCCCACATAGCCCACCAGCTCCGTGAGAGCGCCCACGTACTGAACTATGCTTCCCACATCAAAGGCCCCCAGGCTTGCCTTGGCAATGACAAAGAGGTAGCAGAGGGCGTTGCAGAGGCCCTGCGCAAAAAGCAGAAGGCCCTGACAGGAGCTCATCCGATTCAGGAACCGGTTGTCCTTCCGGTTATGCTCCTCCATCCGCTGCATCTCCCGGTCCGCCAGCCGCTCCTGCCCGTAGATCCGGACATCCTTGGCTCGGGCCGTGCTGTCGTAAAGCTCATGCCCGTAGAACATGAAGGCACGGTTGTACCAGACGGTACCCTTGGTCCACTCCTCGAAAATATCATTTTCCTTTAAGGATAAATGGTGGTAAATGAAGCCGAAGACCGTCATAACCAGAAGAATGGCCGGGATCCAGAGATAGGAATCCGCGATCCTGTTTCCGGACTTTGAAAGAAACAGCGTTGCGGTCATCAGGGCCGATGCGATAAGGCCCACCGCCACCTTTACCAGACCGGAGGTGTCCCAGACCAGTTGGCCCAGGCCGTTTCCGAACATGAACAGGTTCTCCTCCACCTTCTGGCGCTGCTTCTGGATCTCCGGGTCCTCTAAGTCCACGTAATCCATGCTCATCTGCTTATCCGAAAAGATCTTTTCAAACCAGTTCCACATGCTGGCCTGCTTTTCATTCACGATCCGGTCCATCACGTTCTTGACCATGGAGAAGATCAGATGAAGGGTGATGACAGCCGCCACATAGAGAATGATCAGGTTTAACCGCCGCTCATTCATCAGCTCATTAATGATCCTTGCGTAAAACCACACCGTGGCAAAGGGAGACAGGGCCTCCGCCGCTGAAGAAAGGGTTTTGGCTCTGATGAGCCCCGGGGTGTACTCGTGCAGGATCTCATAGCCCCGTCTGGTGATCTCAATCCGCTTCCGAAACTTCATCCTCATCCCCTCCTTTCATGGTTTTCGCTATCTCATTCGCTGCCTCTTCCGTTTCCGGGAAATCTTCTGTTTTCAATTTCTCTTCCGATTCCGAGCCCTCATTCTCAGTCAGTGTTTCCTCCGGATGCTCCCGGTAGTACTTCGCCTGAGTTTCAAATAACGAGTGATACGTTCCACCGAGGGCCAGGAGTTCTTCGTGGGTTCCTTCCTCTGACACCTGTCCGCCGGAGATCAGTAAGATCCGGTCGCAGAACCTGGTGGAGGCTAACCTATGGGAAATGAACACCGTGGTCTTTCCCTTCATGATCTCATCGTAGGTTTCGTAAAGGCGGTTCTCCGCCAGAGGATCCAGTGCCGCCGTGGGCTCATCCAGGAGCACCACCGGAGCCTGCTTATACAATGCTCTGGCTAAAAGGAGCTTCTGCATTTCCCCGCCGGAAAGGTTGATCCCGTTATCCCAGAAGGCCCGGTCATACAGACTTTTGGTACCCTGCTCCAGAGAAGCGATCTTCTCCCACAGACCGGCCTTCTTCAGGCATTCCTCCACACGTTCCCGATCAACATGCTCCTCCGTATCCTCTGCAACGATCTCCTCGATGGTTACGGGAAGCACGGAATAATCCTGGAATACCGCCCCGAACTGACGGTAGTAATCATCTCTGTTTAATTCCCGGACATCAACTCCGTCATAGAGAACACGGCCCTCTGTGGGGTCTGTCAGACCGAGGATCAGTTTGGCCAGAGTCGTCTTTCCGGCGCCGTTTAAGCCCACCACTGCCAGATGTTCCCCGGCAGAAAGCTCCAGATTGATATCCTTTAAAATGTCCTCTCCGTCCCCGGTATAACGGAAGCTCACGTGCTCCAGCTTAATAACGCCGGGCTTTCCGCTCTCCTTCACCGGGATCCCATTTGCCCGCTTATAGGTCTCCGGGTACTCCAGATAGGAACGGAAGCGGTTCATGGACATGCTGAGCTCCGACAGGGTGTTAAACTGCCCCAGGATACTGCCGAGCCACACGGAAAAGCCTGCCACTACATTGAAATACAGGACAAATTCCGCCACGGAAAGCCGTCCCTTCCACACCAGGTAAATGAGGAACAGATAAGTCACGCCCTCCCTGAAAAATGTCAGTCCGCTGTCCACGGCAGCAACGCCGAAGAGCTTTGCGGTGTACTTCCGGTACCAGGAAAGGATCCCGCTCAGGTTCTGACGGTAGAGCCGGTCCATCCACCCGGCCATGTGATACAGCCGGATATCCTTGGCAGAACGCATATCGTTGGATGCATGAATGATATATTGCATGCGTTGTTCATAACCGATCCGTTCTTCCTTGTTCCGGTCCACCCATTTGATGATCCTGCGGTTTAAGAAAAAGCTGATAACAGTTGTTACGCAAAGGAAAACGATCAACAGCGGATTCAGGGCAATGAGGATCCCGCCGAAGGCCAGTAAGCCCAAAAGGTTCGAAAAGAACTGCACTGCCGCATCATAGGTCCGGGCATAGTAGGAGAAATTTCCGTTACAGCTGGCAAAGCTCTCACTCTGAAGCTTGCGGAAGTGTTCATTTTCCTGATTCCGATAATCCGTGGTGAGACCCTTCCGGGTCACCATCCGCAGAAAGAAATCATTCATCTTGAACTTGTTCCAGTAGATCAGCTTCTCCAGATACTTCTGAAGGCCCATGAGTACCGCCATGGAGAATGTAAAGATCCCCGTCACAAGTAAAATGTGCGTAAGAGCGCTTTTCGCCGTGATCTCCTCGATCACCACCTTCGGAAGGTAGGCCGTGATCACGGGAAGCCCCGCATTGATCAGGATGATGCAGATGCACCAGATCAGAAGAGGCGGGTATTTTTTCAGTGTTACAGAGGCACAGTAAGCCAGATTCTGAAGGATGTTGTACTTTTTATCCCGTTCCATCTGTTTCCCGCTCCTTTCTTTTGTTTCTTTCTGCATCATACCATATGAAAAACCCACTCACGCCGCCTTCAGCGCGAGTGGTACACTTCAGACCGTAAACGGCAGGTGCCGTCCCCCTGTCATCTCTCCATCGGCAGCATGATCTCGGTGGCAAACACGCCTTCCTCATTCTGCCGGTTTACAAAGCCACCGTATTTTTCCACGATCCGGTCCACCCGGGCAAGGCCCAGGCCGTGATCTGCTCCGCCCTTGGAGGACAGATATCGCTTTCCGGAACGCTTCAGTTCTCCGCCCACGGAGTTGTAAACGGAGATGTAGAGCTGTTCCTTTAGGATCCCGATGAAGACCCGCACAAAGCGTTCTTCGCCCTCTTCCTGCCTGAGCACTGCCTCCATGGCATTATCCAGAAGGTTGCCGATGATGGTGCAAAGATCGATCTCCGACAGAGGAAGATCCTCCGGGACTATGGCCTTGGCGTTTACTTCGATCCCCTTGGATCTCATAAGAGAAAGCTTGCTGTTCAGGATCGCATCGATCATCACGTTGCCGGTTTTGATCACGGTGTCCACCGTGGCCAGGTCATCATTTAACTTCCACAGGTATTCCCGGGTCCGCTCCTCATCACCGCAAAGAGCCAGAAGGGTCTGGATGTGGTTGTGGTAGTCATGGCGCCAGCCCCGCATGGTCTGATAAATGTTCTGCACCTCTTCGCAGTGCTTTTCCATCAGGTCCGACTGGTATTCGGCGATCCTGCGATCGATCATTTTCCTGAATATAACATCAGTTATTCTCATTGATCCCCAGCCTTCCCTTGTAATACGTGATAAATGCCAGATTCACCTCGTTATACTTTCTGCGGGCAAGAGGAACCGCCTCTCCGTTTTCAAGTATAACATCCGTTTTTGTGATCCGTCTGATCCGCTCCAGGTTCACCAGATAGGACCGATGCACCCGCACAAAGCCTTCTCCCAGTTCCTCCGAAAGGCGTCCTATGGCAGTCCGGTATTCCACGGTACCCTCCTTGGTATGAAGAACACAGGAATGAGAGAACACTTCCACGTAGAAGATTTCTTTCAATGCGATCCGGCTCACCTCGCCGCCCTCCTCCAGAAGAAGGACCGGCTCCGCCTCGGAGGAACGCTCTGCGGCCTTATTCATGGCCCGGAAGAACTTTTCTTTTTCCAGCGGCTTCATCAGATAATGGACGGCATCCACCTCATAACCTTCTGCGATAAAATCGGGGAATCCCGTCACGAACAGAAGCTGGAGACCGGTATTGTCCTGCCTCAGCTTTTTGGCCAGCTCCACACCGTTCATTTTCCCCATTTCAATGTCCAGTACCAGGATCTGATAATCCTTCTCCTCTGCGTAATGAAACAGGAACTGCTCTGCAGAAGCAAAGGTCTGAAGCGACACGGGGCGTCCGGTGGTCTCCGACCACTCACGAAGGAGGCCTGTTACCAGTTCCTGATCCACAGGATCATCGTCACAGATCGCGATCTTGTACAACATGACGCTCCTCCTTTCGTCCCCCTGTCATCTGTCTCACGGCTCCTTCACCAGACCGTCATTCAGCATATAGCCGATCTGCTTTTGGAAGCTTTCCGAATCCGGGTGACCGGCCTCAATGGCCTTCTTAAACCAGATGTAGGCATTCTCCCAGTCCATGAGGTTCTGGTAGGCCAGGGCTGCATTTCCCATGGCCTTTACGCTTCCGTTCCGCTCGGCATTCTCGGTAAAGAAGTATGCCGCTGTCTC
Source organism: Lachnospiraceae bacterium (assembly GCA_017614345.1). Classification (GTDB taxonomy): domain Bacteria; phylum Bacillota; class Clostridia; order Lachnospirales; family Lachnospiraceae; genus JAGACB01. Next base: position 1,661 of record JAGACB010000032.1, on the reverse strand, counting down.
GAATTCACTCCGGTAGAAGTACTCGATACCGATGCGGTTAAGCATCTGCTCATCCAGAAGTCCTTCTTCATCCAGCACATAGGTGCCGTCCTCCTGTTTGATGCAGGCGGCATCCAGATAGTACTGCTGGCCCTTTTTCTCATCCTGCTCCACACCTACGCCGTCATAGTACATGTCTCCCAGGGCCTTCATGGCGTTCCTGTCGCCCTGCTCCGCAGCCCGTTCATAGCAGGCCATGGCCTGAGGATATTCCGATCTTGCATAGTAGGAATTCCCCAGATCGAAATCCGCCATCGTCTCCGTGGTGCTTTCCGTCTCACCGGGATCCGCCGGCCGGTTCTTCTTCCACATCACACCTAAGATCACTGCAAGTACCAGAAGCACTGCAAGAACAGCAACAGTAATCGCAATAACAAGCGTTTTTCTGCTTTTGTTTCCTTCACTTCCCGTGGCCTCCTGCTTCATCTTTGACAGGTCCGGAGTTTCTCCCTCCGGAGTGTTGATGATCAGGGATACATATTCCCGAAGGGTGGTGATATTCTTCTTCAGGGGCTTCTCAACGGCATCCAGCCAGTGAACGCGGGTCAGGTAGTACTCCAGCTCACTGCTCATGGGATCCTCCGTCAGGCGGAAGGGAACGATGGTAAGGCCGTGGTTAAAGGCCAGAGCGATCTCATTCATCACCTGCTTGGACTGGTTGGATTCACTTGTATAGATGAGCACCAGCACCTTAGAGGCTTCCAGCGCATTTTGGATGGCCGTCACCCACTCTTCACCCGGAAGAATGTCTCTGGGCGCATACCAACAGCGGATCCCGTTTTCCTCAAGATCGGAGACCACGGCATCCGCAATATTCTTATTTTTCGTGGAGTAGCTGATAAATACATCAGGCGTACCCTTGGTCACCTCACCCATAAACCTTTTTCACTCCGGCTTTTATGTTTCATTCACCTTCGCTTCCGGCCTCCGGCCGAAAGGAAAATGATCATTTCTCTTCAGCAGTTCCGCCCTCGTTCCGGTGCGCTTCCTGCTTCATTTCGTACATTGCTTCATCCGCCATGCGGAAGTATTCTTCATTTCCCAGGTCGTTATCGGGGTCAATGACCACGTAACCGATGCTGACACTGATCCGGAAGGGGAGACTTAAGTCCTCGGAAACTCTCCTGACCTTTTCCATGATCGCCTTCTTGATCTGCTCCATATCCTCGGAGGCCTCGTACTCGCCTATGATCACGTATTCATCGCCGCCGTAACGGACTGCCTTCCAGTTCTTCGGAACAGAGGACTTGATCACATTTGCCACGATACGGATGGCCGTATCTCCCTGGAGATGGCCGTAACGGTCGTTGATCATCTTCATCCGGTTGATATCGGCTACCATGATGAGGGAGCTACGCTTGGTGCGCCTCAGCTCATCGAGGTATGGGATTGCGATTTTTTCATAGCCCATGCGGTTATAAAGACCGGTCAGCTCATCCCGCACGGAGATATCCGCCAGAAGCTGATTGAGCTTCTCCAGACGGATGTTCTGGCGTGCTCTGGTAAGACCCGAGGCAATGTGTCTGGTCAGGGAATTGATATAGAACTCCTTGATGGTCTTCACGTAATTCTTGCTCACATAATACCCCAGGCACTCGGAACCCGTGTGGAGGGGCACCATC
>JAGACB010000228.1 GCA_017614345.1 Lachnospiraceae bacterium | reverse complement strand
TAATTCAGTGGCAGGGGCTTGTCCCCTGCAACAATCGGTGATTAAGCGAGCTTAATCACCGGGAACCGTTTGCGAAGCGAAGCTGAGTAAGTTGCAGATGTGAAACATCTGCAACAATCGGTGATTAAGCAACGCTTAATCACCGCAATCAGTTTGCGAAGCGAAGCTGAGCAAACTATTCCTTATCTTGATTTTTTCGCCGGATCCCGAAAGGGATCCGGCTTCTAAAAACATTTGGAAGGCTAAAGGAGAGAATATGGGATTATTTGATAAGAAATATTGTTCGATCTGCAACAGCAAGATCGGCCTTCTCGGTAACCGGAAGCTGGAAGACGGAAACCTTTGCGGAGACTGTGCAAAGAAGCTGTCCCCCTATTTTTCAGATCGTAAGAACAGCACCGTAGCCGAGATCCAGGAACAGCTGGATTATCGTGAGGCAAACAAGGAGGCAGTAAAGTCCCTTCACATTACCAATACCCTCGGAGAGCAGTACAAGATCTACATTGATGAGGATGCTCAGAAATTTGTGGTTTCCTCCGACAGAAAGTGGATCGACAGCAACCCGGATGTGATCGATTTTTCCATGGTCACCGGTGTGAACTTTAATATTTCCGAGAGTAAGACCGAGGAGAAGAAGGATGACGGAAACGGCAACCGAATCAGCTACAACCCTCCGAGATATCGCTACAGATATGATTTCTACATTACGTTGACAGTGAACCACCCTTATTTTTCCGAGATGAAGTTCCGGGTTAATTCCCGCACCGTAGAGATCGAGCACGACGGCAGAAGAGCTTACGATCCATTTGACAATACGCAGTATGTCAACTATAATAAGATGTGTGAGGAGATCAAAAGTACTTTGACCAATGCACACAAGTCTGTACGTCAGAGGGCGGCTGCCGAGATGGAAGCTGCCAGAAGAGCGGAAGAGGCAGCAAAAGCGGCTGCGATCGAGGCTGCAAAGCCGAAGCCCGCTGTGGTTTGCCCCCACTGCCTGGCTACAACGATCCCGGATGCAAACGGACGTTGTGAGTATTGCGGAAGTGCCGTAAATTAGTTGCAAGTGCCTGCACCGGCAACCTGTTTACAGGAGATTTTTATTTGATCATTGCTCCCTTAGTCGGAAATGAACGATGTTTGTTTCTGACTGAGGGTAATGGCATTTAGAGAAATACAGTACCTGCTACCTTATCGGGATGGAACAATAACTGTACAGAGATGAGGCATGTACAGAGATGAGGCATCGTATGGAAAAAAGCTTAAAGAAGAAGATCGCGGTCTATGCCAACGGCTGGAACAACCAGATCACGTTGGAGGCCCTGGCCGGTATGAAGGCGTATGCCAAAGAAGAAGACTTTGACATCAACGTGTTCTACAGCCATGCATCGTATAATGAATATGATTATCTGAATCAGGGTGAGTTGCGGATCTATGATCTGGCGAACATCTCTGATTTTGATGGCGCGATCATGTTTTCCGGGATGCTGAATTCTCCCGGTGCGGTGAAGAGGATCACGGAACGGGCCAAGGAAGCCGGAGTTCCGCTGATCAGTGTAGGTGTGAAGGTCGACGGGATCCCGTTCGTGGGGATCAATAATGAAGTCGGTATGCGGCAGCTTGCTACCCGTCTGGTAGAGGATTGCGGCGTTAAGAGAGTTGTTTACGTGGGCGGTACTCCGGACCACGTTGATTCCAATGAACGGCAGCGGGTTCTGGAAGAGGTGCTTGCAGAACACGGACTGTCACTTGCTCCGGAGGATATCTGCTTCGGAGAATGGGGCAACCACAGAGCAAGATCCATTCTTCGGGATGTGCTCTTACCCAGAGGACTTCCGGATGCGGTGGTCTGTGCCAACGACGTCATGGCCCTTGCCCTCATGAGTACCTGCGCAGAGAACGGGATCAAGATCCCCGAGCAGATGAAGGTGACCGGCTTTGATTGTATCACGGAAGGACAGATCAATTATCCTTCTCTGACCACGGTGACCCAGAATTATGAAGAAGTCGGCTATACGGCAGTGAAGATGCTTTATGATCTGATCTACGGCCGGGAGACCGAGATGGAATGTCTGGTTCCCTCCAAACTGGTCGCAGCAGAGAGTTGCGGCGGAGATACCGACAAGGATTATGAGAAGATCAGACAGCAGTATTGTCAGGCAATCTACGGCAAGTATCTTGTGGCCAATCAACTTGAGCAGTCCGAGCGTATGCTCCGGACCAGGATCTCGGAAGCAGAGGATTACGAGGAACTCCGTAAGAATCTGAAGACCCATTACACAAACAATAATTTCCTGTTTGAGGGAAATGACTGCGCCATGATGCTGGACAGTGAATATGTCCGGGACGTTATGAAGGAAGAGAGCGAACTGGTGCTGGATTCCTTCGATGAGCGATTTGAGGTTGTAGTCTGCAGACATGACGGAACGGTGATCGACTGTACGGGGATGTCGATTGATCGGCACCGGTTGATTCCGGCTTATGAAAAGGTTCCCGGCGTTCAGCGGGTATTCTTCTTCATGCCGCTTCATACGCTTCAGTATAATTACGGTTACATGCAGTTTGACTTGGATGCCATGATCATCCAGGAAGGCCGGATGTACACCTATGTGGAGAAGGCTCAGCAGGCGCTGACACTCCTTCGTGTCAACCTTCGCTTAGAGGCCATGAACCAGAATCTGATCCGTCTTTACGACAAGGATCCCATGACCGACCTGTACAACCGTTTTGCTTACGAGGACAAGGCCATTCCGCTCATTGAAGAGAGCAAGAAGAGCAAGTCCACAGCCATGGTACTCTTCGTTGATATCAACTATATGAAGCGGATCAATGACCAGTACGGCCATATCCACGGCGACAATGCCATTCGGACGGTTGCCACCGCCATCAAGAAGAACATCGAGGAAAATTGGATCGCCGTTCGTTACGGTGGTGACGAATTCCTTGTGATCGCTCCCGATTGCGGCGAGGAAAAAGCGGAGCTGACAAGACAGCGGATCCTGAATTACCTGGAAGAGCGTAATCAGGACAGCAATCAGCCATATCATATCTCTGCAAGCTCCGGCTATGTGATCACCGATCCTGACAGTGACATGACCATGGAGGATTACATCAAGGAAGCTGATAAGCTGATGTACGAGATGAAAGCGATCGTTCATGCGAATGACCCGAGATAAGATATATTCGGACCTGTCACATACCATATGTGGCAGGTCTGTTTTTCTTTAAAGGAAAATCTTGAAACGGAAAGAATGAGAAATACTATGGATCGTTATAATGTAACGGGAATGAGCTGTGCCGCCTGTCAGAGCAGGGTGGAGAAGGCCGTTTCCAAGGTCCCCGGAGTGGAGGAGTGTTCGGTGAATCTCCTGACGGGAACCATGATGGTAAACGGCAGTGCCACCGAGGAACAGGTGATCCGGGCCGTGGAACAGGCCGGATACGGCGCAGAGAGAACAGGTAAGGCGCAAAGCAGGGGAAGTGCAGGAAGCATGCACTCGGATACCCTTACTGACAAGGATACACCGATCCTGAGGCGCAGGCTGTTGGCCTCCCTGGGCTTTCTTATGGTACTGATGTACCTTTCCATGGGGCACATGATGTTCTCATTTCCCATCCCTGCTTTTTTGGAACAAAACCACCTGGCGCTGGGACTGACGGAGCTTCTGCTTTCGGCGGTGATCCTGGTGATCAATCAGAAATTCTTTGTAAATGGCTTTCGGGGTCTCCTTCACGGAGCGCCGAACATGGATACCCTCATCGCCATCGGCTCCGGAGCCTCCTTCGGGTACAGCACGGTAATGCTGTATCTTATGAGTGAGGCGGTCCGCATCGGGGATCATGAGAGGGCCATGGCCTGCATGGATGAGTTTTACTTTGAGTCTGCAGCCATGATCCTGACCCTCATTACCCTGGGGAAAATGTTGGAAGCAAGATCCAAGGGGAAGACAACGGATGCCCTGAAGAGCCTGATGGATCTGGCGCCGAAGATGGCGGTGGTTCAAAGGAACGGCCGGGAGGAGAAGATCCCCGCAGAAGACCTGCAGGTGGGAGACCTCTTTGTGGTACGGCCCGGAGAAAGCTTTCCTGCAGACGGTGTAGTGGTAAGCGGAACCGGTGCGGTGGATGAATCCGCCATTACGGGGGAGAGTATCCCCGTGGACCGGGCGGAGGGAGACCGGGTGACCTCGGCCACCAAAAACCTCTCCGGAATGCTGGTCTGCAAAGCCACCCGGGTGGGGGAAGATACGACGCTATCCGAGATCATTTCCCTGGTCAGTGATTCGGCGGCGGGAAAGGCTCCGGTAGCCAAGCTGGCGGATCAAATCTCCGGCATCTTTGTGCCGGTGGTCATGGCCATTGCAGCAGTGACCACGGTGATCTGGCTCCTGTGCGGAGCTGAAGTGGGATTTGCCCTGGCAAGGGGCATCTGCGTTCTTGTGGTGAGCTGTCCCTGCGCTCTGGGGCTGGCAACCCCCGTGGCCATCATGGTGGGAAACGGAGTTGGCGCTAAAAATGGGATTCTCTTTAAGACGGCGGAGGCTCTGCAGGAGACCGGCCGTGTGAAGGTGGTGGCTCTTGATAAGACCGGCACCATCACACTGGGAAAGCCTGAGGTGAAGGAAGTGATCCCGGCAGGGAAGACAAAGGAGGAACTCCTTACGTTAGCCGGAGCACTGGAGTACGGCAGCGAGCATCCTCTGGGAAAGGCGGTCCGGGAAGAAGCAGAACACCTTCTCGGAGCTGAGATCTTTACAGGATATGAGATCCGGGAGTTTCAGGTATTTCCCGGGGGCGGACTCAGTGGTATATTCAATTCAAATGAGGCACAACATGAACTCCTCGGCGGAAATGAAGCTTTTTTGAAGGGCCGGGGCATTGAGATCCCGGAGGGCCTGAAGCAAAAGGCTGAGGCTCTGGCAGGTCTGGGACAGACACCATTGTTCTTTGCGGAGGATGGTGCTGTTATGGGCCTCATAACCGTGGCGGATTCCGTGAAGGAAGACAGTAAGGCCGCCATTGAGCGCTTCCACGAGCTGGGGCTGAAGGTGGTCATGCTGACCGGGGACAATGAACGGACTGCAAAGGCTGTGGCGGATGCAGTGGGAGTTGACCGGGTGATCTCCGGTGTGAAGCCGGATGAGAAGGCGGATGCGGTTCAGTCACTGAAGGCAGAAGGTAAGGTTGCCATGGTGGGGGACGGCATCAATGATGCTCCGGCCCTTACGGTGGCGGATATGGGCATTGCCATCGGTGCCGGAACGGACGTGGCCATTGATGCAGCGGACGTGGTGCTGATGAAGAACTCCCTGATGGATGCGGCATCGGCCGTGCTGCTTTCCAAACGGGCTTACCGGATCATCCTGGAGAACCTGTTCTGGGCGCTGTTTTATAACGTTCTGCTGATCCCTGTGGCAGCCGGAGCCTATTCGAAACTGTTCGGGATCACCATGCATCCCATGCTGGGGGCAGCGGCCATGAGCTTATCGAGCTTCTGTGTGGTAACCAACGCCCTTCGCCTGAATCTGGTGAAGCTGTATCAGAGGAAGCCGGCAACGGAAGTGCGTAAAGAAACGCCTGCGAGCAAAACGGCTTCGGATAACAGTGAGATGAAAACATCCGAAACAGATCCGGATAATAACGAGATGAAACATTCATCCGAAACAGATCCGAATATGGATGAACATGATAAGAAAATATCTGCAGAAGCAGATCAGGATAAGGAGAAACATAACATGACAAAAACAATGAAGATCACCGGTATGATGTGTATGCACTGCGAGGCAAGAGTCAAGAAGGCGCTGGAAGCCGTTGCAGGCGTGGGGAGTGCTGAGGTAAGCCACGAGAAGGGCACTGCTGTGGTAACTCTGAAAGAGGCTGTAGCAGACGATGTTCTGAAGAAGGCTGTGGAAGATCAGGATTACAACGTTACCGGAATTGAGTGACGCTCCCCATGCCTAAAGGCAGGGGCTTTACGACTATTTTCGGTAATAAGGATGCTGTATGAGAACGGTGTATTTGTTTGCGGCCCTGATGGACAGGGCAGAAAAGGTAAATGTGTTCGGGGACGTGGCGGAGCTTCTGTCACGCCTTCCGAAGGCTGTTCTCATAGGGGCTGCGGTTGCACTGATCCTGTCAGTGGCGGTGATCGCCCTTAGGGTCTGGCTTTTGTCCAGGGAGACACCCCAGCAGAAGATGAACCGGAAACTGATCCGAAAAATGGCTTCTCACAAGCCCATCACATCCGAGGAATACTTGGAGCAGTGGATCATCGAGGAGCATCGGGATCCCAAGACCTGCTCCGGCTATCGCTATTGTGACAGGCCCGGTTGTTATGTGGTGGAGATCTATTCCGGGCGCTTAGCCTATACTCTCGGCAAGAGGAGTGAGGCCTATGTGGGGCAGTCACTGCACGTGAACCACAGGGTGCACAGCCATTTGTCCGGGAAAGGGAACGGAGACGTTTATGCAGATGCCAGGGACGGCTGCGTGATCACCATCCGGTTTTATCTGGTGGGAAAGAAGCGATTAAACAGTCTGGAGAAGAAGCTGATCGCCAGGTATCATGCCATTGAGTCTTATAACCGCACTATCGGCGGAGGAAAACGAAGATAAACAAAAAGGGTAGGAGGACAAGCCTCTTACCCTTTTTATTTGCAGTGTATGTCAAAAAACATTTTCCAAAAGACATTTTCCAAAAGACAGAGATCTGTTTGGAACGGCTCAACTCATGTTTTAAAAATCATCATCGCCCCAGTTGAAGCCGTCTTCATTATTGATGCGATAGTCCGGACGGGGTGCTCTGATCTTGGGCTTAGGGGAATAACCGCTTAAGTCAAGATACATCTCTGCATAGGTGGCATCCTTGTAGGGATATACCCAGAAGATGCCGGCGATGTGGATGGTGATGCCTGCGAGGATATTCCAGAGGATAAAGGAAAGATCCAGGATAAAGCTCTCGAAACGGTAGCCGTTCATGATCTCATTGCTCCGGCGGAGAGCCGCCATGGGAGAGGTGTCCGGGTCATCGGCCAGAACGTAGTCCACCACGCGCCAGGAGTAGGAAAGATAGATTCCGAAGATGCCGGTAGCAACGCCGATCAGTGTCAGGATAATGCCGACAGCCAGGAGCGTGGGATTCAGATAGGAAGCCAGGGCGATCAGAAGGATTCCTATGATAAACGGTGCATAAACGAGTGTGATGATGAGATCCTTCAAAAACATTCCTGCAACCACTTTTCCGTAATGTCCGCCGCGGAATCCGAAGGCGAGCTCGGAGAGGCCGGGCGTGTATTCATCCCGGGCATTTTCTATGTAGAACTTTCTTCCGCCTACCTGGAGCGGTGCGAATACCAGTGCCCGAAGCGCAAAGGCTACCAGCAACATTACACCTACGATCAGCATCAGGATCCCCATGATGGCAGAGGAGCCGTATCTGGTGAACAGTTTATAGAATAATGTGAGGCCCTGAACCTTAAGCGCTGATGCTTTGGATACAAGGGAGGAGCCGGAGGCTGTAGTGGCATCGTCGCCGGACTTGTTCACCTGAACATACTGCTGAAGCTGATTGTAGTTCAGATTAGCGGGATTGGAGGGATTAGAGGGATTCTGCTGTAACTGCCAGTATATATTGTTCCCGTTACCGGAAGAACTGTTGTTACGGGAACGTGCAGAAGAACTTCCGCTGTTGTGACTGGTGCAGAAAATGAACAATGCCAGAGAAACGATCACACAGGTCCAGTAGTTTCTCTTGAATGCCTCTTTTGCCTTGCTTTTGTAGAGACCGCGATCCATTAAATAAATACCTTCTTTCTTCTGAAACTCGGCGGTATGCGATTTTGACTGCCGGATAAAGATATTATATATGGAGAAAATTTCAAAATCAATATAAGGATTATTGTCGGATTGTTTAGGGATTTCTTACGGAACTGATAGTCGTTGAATTATTCTTCGATTCGGTGTAATATGATCATAGAATTTATGCAGAACAGATAAAAAGATTGCTTAGTATGAAATACAAGCAAAGTTCCAAAATACTTGTAAAATATGGCCCCAAGGGGCCTTGAACTTCAGGGGGAAACATCTATGAAAAAAAGTGCTTATGTGGTTCCGGCTGCAGTAGCCGCAGGATTGGAAGTGCTGGTCCTCAGTCTGGCGGGTATCGTGGCAGGACTTCAGAATGTGATCGTACCGCTCTTCTATCCGAATTCTTCCGTGATGACGCTTTCCGGCGGGAAAATGGTGTTTCCGCCCGGCATTGTTTTTACCGGAATGTATGCGGTATTCTATCTGATCTATGTGGTTTTCATTGCATTCTATAATGGAAAGTACCGGAGAGCGATCAGTGTTGCAGTGATCGCTCTGATCTTTATTCTCGGTTTGATCAGCGGCGTTGGCGCTTTGTTGATCACCATGTTCGGAGCAAGATTCGGAATAACCGGCGTATATCAGGCAAAACTGTCTCTGGTCAACACTTCAATCTCTCTTGCGACTATGCTTCCGGGACTTTTGGTCAGTCCGCTGTTCTTTATCTCAGTCGGGCGGTTCGGGATTTCGGATCCTGATATGATGTAGTTTACAGTGTCCCCCGCACCGGAAATCGATTTACAGTGCAAAGGTTCAGGCGTGACATATCAAAATGTCTGTTTCTATTGTGTTTTTGTGTCGTTAAGTGTAAGATGATCGTATCTTTAATCAAAAGGGGAATAATTCCATGAAAAAAAGCGCTTATGTGATTCCTGCAGTGGTAGCTGTGGTAGCTGAACTGCTGCTCATCTGTTTATCCTTGATCGTGATCGCGCTGCAAAATGTGTTGATCCCGCTCATGAATCCTTCTATGGGTGGTTTTGTGACTATTTCCGGCAGTATGTCCAAATTAGTTTTCCCGCCGGGCATGATCTTTACATTTGTGTATCTTCTCTTTTATGTGATCTATCTGGTTGCTGCAATTTTTTACGGCGGTGGCAACCGAAGGATCATAGGAGGGATCATCATAGGAGCCTTTATCCTTCTGGGTATTGTGAGCGGAATCGGGGGTATACTCCTCTCAGGAGTCGGCTATCGGTTAATGCCGGGAGGATTGTCTTCCGTGAACGCCGCAAAGCTTTCCTATGTGAATGCGTTAGTGTCTTATGTGTCGCTTCTGCCCGGGTTGTTCACTTCATCCATGTTTTTTATCTCAGTGGGACGGTTCGGTATTACAGATCCTGATATGATGGATTAGTTTGCAGTGCGAAGCACAAAAGGGGGTTCAGCCATGACATATCGGTTTTACGGATGGGAGCAGGCAAATTTTCTTTGTATCTGAAGGAGAAGCAGTTGCCAGGACAGTCGGAGAAAGACTGAATCAAGGAATGATTCAGAGGGAATCCGGATAATGATCCGGAAGATAGATCAGTGAGGGAAAAATGGAGATCAGAGAATACAAAGAGTACCGGGAGGAGGAGATCCTTCGTCTCTATTCGGAGGTGGGCTGGGCAGCCTATCTGGCCGATCCGGAGGCCTTGAAGCAGGGATATCTGCATTCGCTCCTGGTGCTGGGTGATTATGAAGGTGATGAGCTTTTGGGGCTCATCAGAGTGGTGGGAGACGGATATACGATCGTGTTTGTTCAGGATATCCTGGTGTACCCCGCTCATCAGAGAAAGGGTGTGGGAACGGCGCTTTTAAAGGCTGTTTTGGATCGCTACCCTTCCGTGCGGCAGATCGAACTTGCCACGGACAATACACCGAAGACCATTGCGTTTTACAATTCGCTGGGGTTTGCGGAGTTTTCGCAGATCGGCTGCTACGGCTTTATGATGTGTAAATGAAAAAACTCCCCGGGGCCTAAGCCTCGGGGAGTTTTATTATCGGATTCATTTTCCGAGAAGGTTCTTCAGGGTCTCAACCTTAACGGCGATGGCAAAGAGCTCGGTAGCGGTCTTGATGTCATCGATCACTGCGTAGGTCGGGGCAATACGGATGTTGCTGTTTGCGGGATCCTTTCCGTAAGGGAAGGTTGCTCCTGCGGGAGTGAAGACAACGCCGCATTCCTTGCAAAGGGTGGTTACATTGGATGCAACCGGAGCCTTGGTGTTGAAGGAGATGAAGTAGCCGCCGGCGGGAGTGGTCCATTCGGCAATGCCCAGGCCCCCCAGCTCCTTGTCCAGGATGGTTTCAACTGCTTCAAACTTGGGACGGATCAGAGCCGCATGCTTTGCCATGTGGTTCTTGATGCCGGAGAGGTTCTTGAAGTAGCGGACGTGACGGAGCATGTTCAGCTTGTCGTATCCGATGGTTGCTACGGTCATGAAGCTCTTGATATCGATCAGGTTTGCGGGAGAGGAAGCAAGGGCTGCCACACCGCCGCCTGCGAAGGAGATCTTGGAGGTGGAGGTGAACTCGTAAACCATGTCGGGATTTCCGGCCTTCTCACACTCGCTTAAGATGTCCAGGATGGGCTGATCGTTCTCGGGATCCAGAACATGAACGCAGTATGCATTGTCCCAGTAGATCCGGAAGTCTCTTGCTGCGGGCTTCAAGCGGGCAAATCTTCTCACAACCTCATCGCTGTAAACAACACCGGTGGGGTTTGCGTACTTCGGTACGCACCAGATACCCTTGATGGAGGGATCCTTCCTGACCAGTTCCTCAACAACGTCCATATCGGGACCGTCATTTTTCATGGGAACGGTGATCAGTTTATATCCGAAATGCTCGGTCATGCCGAAATGGCGATCGTAGCCGGGAACGGGGCAGAGGAATTTGCGCTCTGCGTCAAAGATCTGGGGTGCTTCGCCGAGAAGACCGTCGATCATGGCGTGGCTCATGACCTCGAACATCAGGGTCAGGGAGCTGTTACCGCCTACGAAAACATGCTCGGGAGTGGTCTGCAGGATTTCTGCAAACAGAGACTTTGCTTCCGGGATACCGTCAAGGGCACCGTAGTTTCTGCAATCCAGACCGTTTCCGGAGTCGGTTACGCTGTCTGCCTTCAGGGCGTCCAAAACTGCCATGGACAGGTTCAGCTGAGCCTGGTCGGGCTTACCGCGGGATAAGTCCAGGGACAGATGACGTTCCTTCATCTCTTCGAGTCTGGCTTCATTTTTCTCGAGCTCCTGCATGAGCTGCTCTTTACTCATTTCCGAATACTGCATGTTGTTACCTCATTTTTCAATCATATGTTCTCCTGTGTTCTTCTGTGCCGGCCGGGCTTCGGGAAGCCTCAAAACCGGATGTCTTCAGGGGATTTCACCGCCCCCTCAGGCTACTATATCCTAAACCAGTTTTTGAGATATGTAAAATGTATAGTTGATATTACGAGCATATCAATAATATATGGTTGTGCTGAGGGGGATCTTATGTTAAAATTCAAGGAAGGAAATTAAGACGGAGATGCCCGGTGACGGTATGGTGCAAACATTTGTCATCATTGTTTTCAAGGCATTCCGGTGATCGGCCGTATTACGGGCTTTTGGGAAGGAGACTCCATGAACATCAATTACGATTATTACCGGATCTTCTATTACGTGGCGAAATATCAGAGCTTTACAAGGGCGGCGGAGGTGCTTCTGGCGAATCAGCCGAATGTTACCCGGACCATCCGCATTCTGGAAAATGAACTGGGCTGTACCCTGTTTCATCGCTCCAACCGGGGCGTGAGGCTGACTCAGGAGGGGGAACAACTCTATGAGCATGTGCGGGTGGCGTTTGAATCTCTGCAGCAGGCGGAGGAGGAACTGACCCACGGCCGGACCTTGGAGAGCGGAACTGTGGTCATCAGTGCCAGTGAGATGGCCCTTCACGAACTGCTCCTTCCGGTGCTGAAGGAGTATCATCACCGTTATCCCGGCATCAAGATCCATATCATCAACCATTCCACGCCTCAGGCGGTGGCTTCTTTGAAGGAAGGCATTGCCGAGCTGGCTGTGGTGACTACCCCTACAGGTGATCTGGGACGTAATACCAGAAAGCGTACACTCCTCAGCTTCCGTGAGGTTGCGGTCTGCGGACCGGCCTTCCGGGATGCACTGGTGGGGGCTCCCGTGACCCTCAGACAGCTCTTGGAGTATCCCATCATTTGCCTCGGGCGGGGGACCAAGACCTATGAATTCTATCAGGAACTGTTTCGAGCCCACGGGATGACATTGTCCCCGGATATCGAGCTGGCAACGGTGGATCAGGTGATGCCCACGGTCAGCAATGACATGGGTGTCGGGTTTCTGCCGCGGAACATGGCGGAGGGCGCCCTTCGCCAGGGCGAGATCTTTGAGGTGGAGCTTCGGGAGGAGATCCCTTCCCGCGAGATCTGCCTTTTGGAGCGGACCGACCGAAAACTGAACCTTGCAGCAGCGGAACTGTTGAAGATGATGACGGCACCGGAGCGGAAATAGCAAAACGAGTGGAAAAGCAGTCGAAAACTTCTTGGCGGAAATTGATGAGAACGAAGAAGACTGCGGAATAAGAGTATAAGCAGAAAATCGTAGTCATAAGTTTCTTGGAGATATTTGAAGAGAACCAAGATGACTACGGAATAAGCGCAGAAGCAATAAATCGTAGTTACAAGCTTCTTGGTGAAAAATGAAGAGGGTCGAAATGACTACGGAATAGGCGCATAAGAAGAAAACCGTAGTCACAAGCTTCATGTGTAAATTTGAAGAGAGTCAAGATGACTACGGAATAGGAGCATAATTATTAAACCGTTGTCACAAGCTTCATGTGTAATTTTGAAGAGTGTAAAGATGACTACGGATTAGGAGC
>JAGACB010000227.1 GCA_017614345.1 Lachnospiraceae bacterium | reverse complement strand
CATTTGCCACGATACGGATGGCCGTATCTCCCTGGAGATGGCCGTAACGGTCGTTGATCATCTTCATCCGGTTGATATCGGCTACCATAATGAGGGAACTACGCTTGGTGCGCCTCAGTTCATCAAGGTATGGGATCGCGATCTTTTCATAGCCCATGCGGTTATAAAGACCGGTCAGCTCATCCCGAACGGAGATATCCGCCAGAAGCTGATTGAGCCTCTCCAGACGGATGTTCTGGCGTGCTCTGGTAAGACCCGAAGCGATATGTCTGGTCAGGGAATTGATATAGAACTCCTTGATGGTCTTCACGTAATTCTTGCTCACATAATACCCCAGGCACTCGGAACCCGTGTGGAGGGGCACCATCAGATAGACATCCGTTCCCTCGGTTTCCGGATCGTAAAGGGGAGCGATCTGCCCCGTGGGGATGGTATGTCGTTTGACGGACGCACCATTCTCCATTCCGTAGATCACGTCAATGGTGTCGCTGTAGCCGATGGTATTGCAGGAAACATCCTCCTCCATGGAGTCCACAAACTTCTGATCCAGGCAAATGAAGAAATCATTTCCCTCATAGGAATGGTTCTTCTCCAGAAGGCCCGCATAGGCATCATAAAGATCCTCGGGAGATTTTACGTTGGCCACTGCCTCATCGTATTCGATCAGGTGCCAGTCAAAGATGGTTCGCTCAACGGGAATGCCGAAGGCACGGGTCCGGGCCTCCTTCTGAAGGCGCTGTCCCTCAGCTCCCATGGAGCATCCGCAGCTCTCGCCCAAGTCAAAGGTGGAGGGATAGATCTTGTCGCCGAAATCCGGTCCTCCGTCCATGAGAGCGATGAGACTGTCGGTCGCCTGGTAGCTTCTGGCCTGCCAGCCCCTGTCCACCGAGGTCAGGATGGGTGAAAAATGGTTTCCGCTCATCAGATTGTCAAAGCCCGTCACCCTGACGTCCTCCGGCACCTTGTAGCCCGCCTTGTCAAGGACCATGCAGGCGGACAGCGCCATGGAATCGTTGGCGCAGATGAAGGCATCCGGCATCTTCTCCAGCTTCGCAATGACCTCAGGAAGTTTTTCTTCCACAATGGCATAGCTCCAGCAACCGTCAAAGGTCATCGCCGGATCCACCGAAAGGCCGTGCTTTGCCATGGTATCCACAATGGCCTGATACCGCTCGTTGCTCTCTTCATTGTCCAAAGGACCGCTGATCCAGAAGATCTCCTTCACGCCGTGCTCCGTGATCATGTGCTCCATCAGTTCCTTCATGCCGGTGACATTTTCCGTCCGGATGCAGTTGATATCCTCCAGAGAATACTCCAGGCACAGGGAAGGTACCTTCGTATCCAGGATCTTTTCCCGCAGGATCCCATTCTCCCCCGCATTGTTCAGAGTGTTTCCGAGAAGCAGGATCCCGTCAAAGTCCGTAATACGTGGAAGGTTCAGGATATTCAGTTCACCGACGATATCCGCTTCCGTCTTGTCATACGAAGTATAATCCAGGAAAATGAACACATCGATATTATCCTGTGATGCGCGTCTTCTGATGCCTTCGAGCGCAAAGTCCAGATAATCGTCATTCCAGCCGTTTGTAAACACTGCGATCTTTCTCTTCATGACCCCAACCTCCCAAATTTGTCATCTGTTACCGAATGCTGTCAATAGAATGATCCAAAAGATCATAAATGTAATCGGAGAGTACCGAAAACTCAAAGCCCATGGACTTTGCCCGGTCCGTATTAATGCTGTATTCCGGTTCTCCGTTATAGGGGGCGGCGTCTCCGTCCTCTTGAAGGATCGCCTTTTCCCCTGTTTTCTGTTCCACGTATTCCAGGATCTCCCTGACACTGATGGTGCCGTCTGAGCTTCCGTTCACGGCTCCGGTCACATCCTGTTCTGCCAGAAAGGCCAGAAACCGGCCCGCCTCGTCCGAGCGGATGAACCCCATCTGCCGGTCTGCATTGTCGATGTACATCGGAATGCCCTTCATGGTATGCTCCACGTAAAATATGAGCCTCTTTGTGTAATCATCCTCGCCGATGGCAAAGGGATATCTTACCGCCAGCCACTTCCTGTCGGGATAGGCCTGCCACAGGGCATATTCCGCCTGCCTCTTGATCTCCTCGTAGGGAAAAGCCCCCCGGTCACACCAGATCAGCTTTCCCGCCCTTCCGTCAAAATCCGATTCCACGGTATTCCAATGCTTCGGATCGTAAACCGACGTACTGGACATATGAATGTACCGGTCACAATCCGCCGCCTCCATCACATACCGGATATCCTCCGAGCAGTAAGCGATCTTGTCAATGATCACATCAAAGTGCTTACCGGCCAGTGCCTCCTTCACGCTTTGCTCATCCGTCCTCTGGAAAATGATCCTGCCTACCCGGTCTCCGTATCCGTCCTTTGCCATTCCTCTTGTGGCAATGGTGATGTCATGACCCTTTGCGAGTAATTCATTTACCATGTGGACCCCGAAGAACCGGGTCCCGCCTATCACCAGAATTTTCATACCACTCTATCCCCTGATCTGTTCGCTGATCAGTCTATTGCCGGGGCCGTCGCATTTTCAGTCACGGCTTCAACTGTTTCCTGCAGTGTCTCCTTCTTTTTTGACTTTCTCGGCTTTCTCTCTTTTTTCTTCAGTTTGAACACCAGGCAGGAGAGCAGGAACGGCACCGCTGTCTGAGCAAGGAAGGCGGCAAAGCTGATCACACCTGTGTCAGAGAACAGCGCCCTTGTATATGCAAGGTCTGCGGTTGCCTTCGGTACCAGATATTCATATGTCTGAAATCCCGGAATGGAATATATCTTATACCTTAAGAAAAGGAATTCCGGCACATACATCATGATCACATACCAGATGATCGAAAACGGCGGAATACCAAAAAGGTATAAGAAAAACAACGCTCCGGAGTAACTTGCCACTGCCGCTGTCAGGTCAAAACCCATCTTCAGCGCCAATGCTCCGATTTCACTCCCCGTCAGATGTGCCCCAAAGAGCAGCCCCAGTATCAGGATCCAGACGAACATCAGCCCGTAAAGCCCCGCCAAAAGTCCGGCGCCGGTCAGAAATCTGGACAGCACCCCTCCGGTTCTTCCAACGCCCTTTTCTTCCACCAGTTCGATGGAAGTTTTGGTATAATGCCTGCAGTATACACCGATCAAAAGTGCAACGCCGGCCACTGTGTTAAATCCATGGAGCAGAAAGTTCTGCATCCCAAAGAAAAATGTCAGATCATTCCAATGCTTCACCTTTGTGATCGCCGCCATAACAAGGGCAGCAACAAACGTCAGCACAGCCGGGATCAGGAATCTTTTCTTTGTCAGGATCCTCATCAGATCTTCTTTCAACAACTCTGTCATTTCCCTGCATTTCCTCCAACATAGTTGCAGGTCGAAGACCTGCAACTTTACCAGATCACGATCCGAAGATCCGGATCCAGATACATCCCGTCACCGTTTTTCACTCCGTATAGCTCATCAAACTCTTCAAACTGCATCAAAGTGTAATTGATCCTGAGATACATGAGCGGATGTCCGTCTATTTTGATCCGCTTCATCTCATCCTTCTTGTTGGTCATTTGGCGGAAATGCTCCGCATAATATCGGAAGAAGAGATCGTAGTCAAAGTCTTCATCCTCTTTGACGATCTCCAGGCAGACCTTAACTCCTTCAATATCAGCGATCACCTCACGGGAAATGTCGTTTTCGAGTTTATCATACTTTCCGGAGCCTTCAAAAGGTTCAAAGGAGGAGAGCTTCCGATAGATCCTGTCCGTCATTTCTTCCCAGACTGCCAGTTCCTCGGGTGTGATAACATTACTGTAATTATAGTCGGCGTCAAAACGGATCCCGCTGCTGTCAAATGCATGTGAGATCTCATGACCGATCACAGAACCGATATACGCCATTTTCCTTTCATAAGGATCGTCCTTCGAAAACATGGGCTCCGTGATCCTGCCGATATTAATGAAGATCGCATTCATGGCCGGAGTATAATACGCATTTACCTCCGTGGTAGACGTGCTGCCTTTGTATATATCCCAGTACGCTTTGGTTTTCAGGTTTTCCGCCATATCAACCACATGTTCATACCGGATCCGGTTTAAGGTGCAGAGCATATCAAGATAGGTTCCGCCCTCCTCTGCAGAGGTAAGCTCCACCCCGGAAAAATCAGCCCTGTTGGAAGGCATCAGGATAAATTCCCTGATCAGGTCCAGTTTCTCGATCACCGCCTTTTTACTTTCCTCGGAAAGGGTATCATTTTCCCCGATCATGATCTTGTATTCATCCCTGACCTTATGATACATCTCGGTGATCTCATCGCAAACCTCCTGATCATAATAATGATCAAGATATACCTGATCCATAGCCGCCGTCAAAGAAGTATCACGAACAGCCAAAAAGAAGTATTCATCCATACTCTTATCATAGCGCTCCTCAAAGGGATTCGTCTTATCAAGGTTCGTTTCGAGGTAGCAGTCAAAGGCCTCACTGTCCAGGTAGCGTATCGAATCCAGACAAAGACGCATCTTGAAATAGGCCTTGATCTTGTCCACATTCTTCTCGGTATATACACTGTCCAGAGCATCCAGATAGTGAAATGCTCCGATAAAATCATTGCAGGTGGTGCAGGAATAGTGTGAAAGCATCTCTTCAATGGGATACTCTCCGGCGATATTCCGTAACTCCTCCCTTGTCACCGGATTTATCTGCTCTGCAGGCTCATAATAATCCAGGCGGACCAACTCCGATTCAAATTCAAAACCGTCGCTGAGAACTTTTCCGATCTCCTTCTTCGAATATCCTGAGCGCTCCAAAAGATATCTGATCCTGGCTTCAACCCGCTCCTTCTCCTGAAAGCCGTCCTCACTCATAAGGATATAATAGTCATCCTTGTCATTCAGCATCCTGGCCGGTTTTTTGATATTGATGGCCAATGAAGAAGCAAGATCCGGGATCTGGGCATAAGCCATATCAACGAGGGACATTGCAAAAGGATTATTCTCATTATCGATCATGTATGCCGAAACATCCGAGAGAGATGCGATCGCATCGATCCGAGCCAGGTACTTTTTTAACGGTTCCACCCCGAGGGTATCCCGATAATCAAGGTCAAACAGACCATAAGCAATACGCACCGGTTCCAGATTCGGATCCTCGATCGACTCATCCCCGATCAGAGCAAGTTTATTCTCCATGATCTTTCGCTCGGCCTCCCCATAAGGGCCCGATCTGAAAGTGAAATCCTGCTCCTGCACGGATGCCCACTCATAATTGATCGCCGCAGCATAATCATCTCTGACGGAGGCCTTTGCCGCCTGATCAAGGTTCTCGAAAAGGCCGGAGTCAACCCATTTTCCTGTGCTTTCTGTGTTTCGGGTACTGCAAGCGGTACCGGACAGCACTATGGTTGCCGCAAGCGTCATCGACAACAGTTTTTTTATCACTCTCACGTGAAACCTCTTATAGCTTTATCATCGTAAACATCTTTCCAACAGAACCACCGTCTCCACATGCACGCTCTGGGGGAACATGTCCACAGGCTGAACGGCGCTCACCCGGTAGGGTGAATCGGTGCAAAGGAGCTTTAAATCCCGGGCTAAGGTGGCGGAGTCGCAGCTGACATAGACAATGCGCTTCGGGCCCATCTTCAGGATGGTTTCCAGAAGCTCGGGGCCGCAGCCCTTGCGAGGCGGATCTACCACCACCACAT
Source organism: Lachnospiraceae bacterium (assembly GCA_017614345.1). Classification (GTDB taxonomy): domain Bacteria; phylum Bacillota; class Clostridia; order Lachnospirales; family Lachnospiraceae; genus JAGACB01. The sequence goes on along the minus strand of JAGACB010000227.1, from coordinate 8,314 downwards.
CCGCACGGTAGGTCTCCGGCTCCCGGTTGTAGAGCTCAGGCATGATCTCCTCGGCCCTTCCGGTAAAGAAGGAGGCGTTGGTGATATTATTATCCTCTGCATTGACCACAGCGTCCCGGACTGCTTCGGGAACGATCTCCACGCCGTAGACCTTTTCCGCTGCCTTTGCAAGAAACAGGGAAATGGTTCCGATGCCGCAATACAGATCCCAGACCGTCTCGCTCCCCGTAAGGCCGGCAAATTTCAGAGCGCAGCCGTAGAGCTTTTCGGTCTGCACCGGATTCACCTGATAGAAGGACAGAGGAGAGATCCGGTAGGACACCTCTCCGATCCGGTCGGTGATATATCCGGGGCCATAGAGATCTATGATCCCGTCGGTTCCCATGACCACGTTGGTATTCTTCAGATTGATGTTCAGGCTGATCTGCGCAATATTCAGTCTGGGCTTAAGTTCCAGGAGCTGTTCCCTCAAGGCTTCCCGGGCCGCCTGAGGGAGATTTTTTGTGCCGATGACCAGGCAGATCATGATCTCTCCGGTGGAAAAGCCCTTGCGGATCAGGACATGACGCAGAGCCCCGGTTCCGGTTTCTTCCATGTAGACGCTGATCCGGTACTTTTCCGCCCAGTTAAGGAGCACCAGAAGGATCTGCTCATACTCCGGAGGAGTCAGCAGGCAGTCGGACTGCTCAATGATGGAATGGGTATGGCCGGCATAAAAGCCCGCAATGATCCTTCCGTCCTTCATTCCGAAGGGGATCAGAGCCTTGTTCCGGTAGCGGTAGGGCTCCTCCATTCCTATGGTGGGAGCTACCGGGCCGGTGACCTCGGGACCGAAACCGCCGATCCGCTGCAGGTGGCCTACCACCTTGTTTCTCTTGAATTCCAGTTGCTTCTCATAGGAGAGGGTCTGAAGCTGGCAGCCTCCGCAGGCTCTTGCCACGGGGCAGGCCGCTTCTCTCCGGTCCGGAGACGCACTGATCAGCTCCACTAACCGGGCATAGCCGTAGGTCTTTTTCGCTTTCATGACCTTGACCCGGGCAGTATCCCCGATGACGGTGTCTTTTACAAAAAGGGTGAAGCCATCCGCATGACCGATGCCTTCACCTTCGGTAGTCATATCTTCGATCACAACGGTCGCGATATCATTTTTCTTCATAAAACGAGTCCTTGTCTTTTTATCCCTGGGAAATGGGTGTGGTCTTGCGGATGTTGCTGTCGAGACCGCGGTTGAAGCCGACCCATTCGCCGTTACTCTCCCCAAGGCCTTCCAGCATCATCTCCAGCTTGGCATCCGCATTATCCGCCAGGTTTAAGGCCACCGCTTCTGCAATGGCAGGCTTTTTGGGGGAACCGAATTCCAGCTCTCCGTGATGGGCCAGGATGCAGTGCTTCAGCTCGGAAGCCGTCTTCTGAGGGAATCCCTCGATCATGTCGATATGACGGCTGACCATCTCGTAGCCGATCACGATGTGACCCAGGAGCTGTCCGTCATCCGTGTAGTCATTGGTGGGGAACTCCGAAAGCTCCTGCACCTTTCCGATATCATGGAGAATGGCTGCGGTGATCAGCAGGTCCCGATTCAGATAGCTGTAGACCTTGCAGTAGGATTCGCAGATGCTGGCAACACCCAGAGTATGCTGCAGAAGTCCTCCCACAAATCCGTGGTGCATGGCCTTGGCTGCGGAATGATACTTAAAGGAGCGTGCAAACTCCGGATCATCCACAAAGAAGCTGTTTAAAAGGCGCTTCAGCTTGGGATTCTTCAGGGAAGAGATCTTGTCGAGAAGCTGCTGATACATCTTGTCGATGTCGTAGGGGGAGGTGGGCAGAAGATCCGAAAGATCGTATTCGCCCTCCGTTGCCCGGCGGATCCTGGTGATCCTGATCTGAAGTTCGCCGTTAAAGGAGGTCACATCTCCCTCGATGCGGATGGTGTCCCCTGCTTCAAAGTGCTCAATGGCGTTGGTCAGCTCCCAGACCTTTCCCGCCAGACTTCCGCTCTTGTCCTGAAGTGTCAGGTTGTAATAGGTCTTTCCTGCCTTGGTGCTTCCGCTGGTCTTGGCCTTGCAGATATAGATGGAGCTTACCTTCTGGCCTTCCCGTAACTCGTGTAAAAACTGCATGTTCATTTTCCTTTTCTAAGCCGGAGACGGTGTGTCTCCCTGCATTTATTGATCCGGCAGTCCGTTTCAAACAGACTGTTCCGGGAATACGAATCTGCCGCTGAGGATCAGATCCGTGTTCATTTCCTGATAATCTCCGCCGGTACTCCAGCGACGATAGGTCACCCGGACCACATCGTTGGGGTTGCGGCCGTTCAGCTGATCCATGAGCTGTTCCATGGTCAGACAGGGCCGTCCGTCAATGGCGGTGATGATGTCCCCCGCCTGAATGGCGGAGAGGTAGGCCGGTGAATCCTGGGCCGTCTGATTGATGTAGATGCCCCTGGGAATCCCCTGGCTTTGAGACATGGCCTCTGTGATGTCGTCGCCGATGATGCCCACATAAGGGTGATTCCGGTTCTGCTTCATCACGCTGACCAGTGACATCAGGCGCTCAATACCGAGGGCAGAGATGCTTCCCATGCCGCTGTTTCCGAAGGAGGCCTTGTCGATATATCCCACCACTCTTCCGTCCAGGTCAAAGAGGAAGCCCAGTGGTACCTCCGAGCTGGTGATGTCCGTATGGATCACGGTATAATGCGCATCCCAGCGTCCGGTGATCTCTCCCATGTAAGTAACGTAGCCGTAGGCAAAGGATCCGGGATAGCCTGTGGGGCTTCCGGCGGTGAGCACCAGCTCTCCCACGGAAATGGTAGCGGAGGAGCCGAAGGTCACCGGCGTGATCTGATGATAGAAGCTCTTATTCACATCCGCCGTGATATCCACGCGGACCAGTGCAATGAGGGTGATCAGGTCATAGGCCACCACCTTTACCGGCAGCTCCTTCTGTCCTATGGTCACTGTCAGGCTGTTAGCCCGGGAAATGCTCTTGTAATCGGTGATCATCAGCATATGATCGTCCGTCTGCTCGATCACCAGGGATGAGATCATCTGACTTGCAGCCAGGGGGCTTTCAAACCAGCGATCCGTATTCTGTCTCGTAACACGGATGGAGACGAAGTGCCGGTTCAGTACCTTTGCCTCATCCTGCATCATCTCGGATATGAGCTGGACCTGATCGGCTCTGTGGGAAGGATCCTTTAAATAGTCCTCCACCAGCTTGTTCAGCTCTTCCTTACTCATTTTCCCGGTCTCTTCACCGGTTCCTTCCTCCGTGGGATCTGTGATATCTGTAGGATCCGTGGGGTATTCTTCTGATCCGGTGGGATCCTCCGGTTCCGATCCGTAGGGGTCTCTGCTCTCATGGGCAGGATCATAGCCGGGATCGCTCTCCGGCTCCGAATAGGTCTCGGGCGGCGGTGTAGGCGTAGGGGTCGAGGTAGGTGCTTCTCCGAACAGCCGGTCCAGATCCTTGGAATTCTCGTGCCGTTCCATGAGAAGAGGCGCCACATAAGAGACACCTATGCCCACGGAGATCCCCAGAACTCCGGCGATCAGGATTCCCGCGATCACGGCAAAAACAGCCTCTTTCCAGAAAAACTTCCGAACGATGGTTTCTCTGATCAGGGGCATTTCTTCTTCCGGTTCCTCCGGAGCATTTCCGGAAACTGAGGTGCGGTGATCCGTTCCCTCATCCCTTCCGGGATCGGTTCTTTCCGGGCTGTACTTTCCGCGGCTTCTTTTCTCGAGTTTCATGACGATCCCTCAGCCGGAATATGTTCCTCCGGCTCACATGACGATCCCTCGGCCGGAATATGTTCCTCCGGCTCACCCGGGCCGGTCTCACCGATCGGCCGTTCCTTTTGTAGCACTTATCATTATACTTTAGGGCAGTTTTTTTGTCTACCCTTTGTAGCAGGATTAACCCCCTGACAGGCAGGGAAATATTTGTCCGAAAAGCCCTTTTTTTCCTGCTCCTTCGACAGAAAGGCTTTTGCACTTTCGGAGGGTTTGTGGTATGATGTTTGATGAGTTATTGTCTGTTGTACCGATGAGGAGAAAATGACCACGAAAAAAGCCAGAAATACAAAGGAGCAGTGACGCCGTACAGCCGTCACTTGAGAGAAATACCATGAACGAACGGGCACTTCGAGTGCTGGAATACGCAAAGATCATCGACCGGCTCACCGAGCTGGCCTTAACCCCCATAGGAAAGGAATATGCCGCAGCCTTAAAGCCCTCCTCAGACCTTGAAACGGTGGCGCTTTTACAGAAGCAGACCGGAGACGCTCTGAGCCGGATCCTGGCCCACGGCAGCGTTTCCTTCTCCGGAACCAGAGACATCCGCGGGATCTTCAAACGTCTGGAGGTGGGCAGCAGCTTAAATACCAAGGAGCTGCTTGACGTGGCATCCGTCTTAAATACCACAGCCCGGGCCAAAAGCTACGGGGCAAATGAAAAAGAAGAAGGCGAGGGAGATTCTCTCGAGGAGATGTTCTCTTCCTTGGAGCCCGATAAGCCCCTCTGCGCCGAAATTGAGCGCTGTATCCTGGCAGAGGACCTCATTGCGGACGATGCCAGTGCAGGCCTGAAGAAGGTCCGCCGCCAGATCACCATTACCGGCGAGCGGATCCGCAGTGAGTTAAATTCCATCCTGGCAGGTTCCAGAAGCTATCTGCAGGAATCCGTCATCACCACCAGAGGCGGCCGCTACTGCCTTCCCGTCAAGGCGGAACACCGTTCCAATGTAAACGGAATAGTCCACGACCAGAGCGGAACCGGCTCCACTCTCTTTATCGAGCCGGCCTCCGTGGTAAAGCTGAATAATGAACTGAGAGAGCTGGAGATCGCAGAGCAGAAGGAGATCGAGCAGGTCCTTGCCAACCTTTCCGCTTCCTGCGCCCTTGACGCAGAGGTGATCCGGTCAGACCTCATGACCCTTTCCAAGCTGGATTTCATTTTCGCAAGAGCCCTTCTTGCCAGGGAAATGAAAGCCACGGAGCCGGTGTACAACACCGAGGGAAGGATCGTCCTGAAAAAGGCCAGACATCCCCTGATCCCGGCCTCCAAGGTGGTTCCCATTGACCTTCATCTAGGAAAGGACTTCCATACCCTGATCGTTACGGGACCCAATACCGGCGGTAAGACGGTATCTTTAAAGACCGTGGGTCTCCTGACCCTGATGGGCCAGTCGGGACTTCATATCCCGGCCTTTGACGGCTCGGAGCTGTCTCTGTTTGAGGAAGTCTATGCGGATATCGGAGATGAGCAGAGTATTGAGCAGAGCCTCAGTACCTTCTCCTCTCATATGACCAATATCGTTACCTTCTTAGAAGAGGCCGGACCCTCCAGTCTGGTACTCTTTGATGAGTTGTGCGCCGGAACGGACCCTACGGAGGGTGCTGCTCTCGCCATTGCCATCCTCTCCTTCCTTCACCGGATGGGCTGTCGTGTCATGGCCACCACCCACTACAGCGAGTTAAAGGTATTTGCCCTGACCACAGAAGGCGTAAGTAACGCCAGCTGCGAGTTTGACGTGGAGACCTTAAGCCCCACCTACCGGCTTCTCATCGGAATTCCCGGAAAGAGTAATGCATTTGCCATCTCCTCTAAACTGGGGGTTCCCGGCTATATCATCGACGAAGCGAAAGAACACTTAGACCGGAAGGATATCAGCTTTGAAGACCTTCTGGCGTCCCTGGAGGCCTCCCGAAAGAAGATCGAGGAAGACCGGCTGGAGATCGACGAATTAAAGAAGGCCGCTTCCAAGACCAGAGTCTCCCTGGACCGTGAATATGAAGATCTGGACCGCCAGAGGGAAGAGCTTCTCGAAAGCGCCCGGGAGGAAGCCAGAAAGATCCTGCAGGATGCCAAGGATTATGCGGATAATTCCATCCGCCGGATCAATCAGCTCTCCTCGGGAACTGCCAAGGGAGCCGTTAAGGAGCTGGAAAAGGAACGCTCCGGCCTCAGAGAACAGACCAAAAAGCAGGAAGAAGCCGCAAGCAAGAGCCGCAAGGCCGCTGCAGCCCCTGCAGGTGCAGAGCCTGTAAAGGCGGAGAGCCTCAGAGTAGGGGATCCGGTGCATATCATTTCCCTGCGTCAGGACGGAACGGTCAGTTCCCTTCCGGACTCCAAGGGGAAGCTCTACGTCAGCGTAGGCCTGATCCGCTATCAGGTGAAGCTTAGTGACATTGCCCGCAGAAAAGAAGAAGACATTACCATAGAGACCGCTTCCGGAGCAAAGTTCGGAAACGGTGAGATCCGGAAAAATGATTCCGGAAAGGGCTGGAGAAACGGCGGAAAGAACGGCGGCGGCCGCAGACAGAACATGTACGGGAGCGATTCGGATACCCCGTTTTCCGGTCTGGCCAAGGCCTACTCCGTCTCCGGAGAGGTCAACCTCATCGGTATGACCGCAGATGAAGCCATGTCCGTTCTGGATAAATATCTGGACGATGCCTACCTGGCTCATCTTGAGCAGGTCCGGGTGGTTCACGGCCGTGGCGCCGGGATCCTCCGGAAAGCAACTCACGAAAAGCTCCGCCAGACCTCCTACGTCAAGGAATATCACCTGGGCGAATACGGCGAGGGAGACAGCGGTGTGACCATAGTGGTATTCAAGAAATAAGTTGCATATCATGATGACAGGGGACGGTTCTTTTGTCATCAGAGAGGAGAATGACTATGCAGAAACAGAAGATCATGATCATCGATGACGACGAACACATTGCGGAACTGATCTCCCTGTACATGATCAAGGAGTGTTTTGAGACGCTGATCGAACACGACGGAGAGAGTGCCCTGGCGGATTTCGATTCCTTTGCACCGGATCTGGTGCTTCTGGACCTGATGCTTCCCGGAATGGACGGCTATCAGGTGTGCCGGGAGATCCGTAAGAAGGAGGATACCCCCATCATCATGCTTTCTGCAAAGGGGGAGGTCTTTGACAAGGTCCTGGGCTTGGAGCTGGGGGCGGACGATTACGTGATCAAGCCCTTTGATTCAAAGGAGCTGGTGGCCAGAGTCAAGGCCGTGCTCCGCAGAAAAGGAAAGAGCGAGCTGGATGAAAGCCGCGAAGCAGAGCTTCAGCAGAAGATCCAGGATCAGGCGGAGGAGATCGCCCGTCTTTCGGATGCTGCCGGGGCCGCAAATACCAGTGCGGCAACCTTTATCAATCCCCTGACCGGCTTTAAGGAGCCGGCCACGGAGTGCGTCACCTATCCGGATCTGATCATCAACCTGACCAACTACTCCGTGGAATACCGGGGAAAGCTTGTGGAGATGCCTCCGAAGGAGTTGGAGCTCCTGTACTACTTAGCTTCCAACCCCAACCGCGTTTTCACCAGAGAGCAGCTCCTGACCAATATCTGGGGCTACGAATACTCGGGAGATACCCGTACCGTGGACGTTCACATCAAGCGTCTCCGGGAAAAGATCCACGGCCATGATTCCTGGTCCATCACCACGGTCTGGGGCATCGGTTATAAATTTTCCAAGAAATAAACGAGCCCGGTCCGGGGAAATGACTTCGGACCGGCCAACAATAAAACGGTACCGGAAGGAGGTGTCCCCCGATGAAATACCGTTTTTCCCTGTATCTGAAGTTTCTCGTGGGATATCTGATCTTTGCCGGCATCAGTATCTGGTTCGTAAACTATTACGCAGCCGGTCTGATCACGGATCGACTGGTGGCTCAGAAGGCCGCCGAAATGTACAAACAGGCCAAGACCATTACCTCCTACTACCACAACAATTCCACAGGCGAAAGCCAGGAGGAGAACCTGGAGGACATCTTAAAGATGCTCCGGGTCTACAATGCAGCCACCAATGCTTCCCTGTATCTGATCAATGCCCGGGGAGACCTGGTGCTCTCATCCGCCTGGACGGAGCTTCCGGATCCCAAATCCGATGAGCCCCTGACCCACACGGACTTTGATGCCGCCCGGTTTGACCAGGGCTATTACCTCCGGGGAGACATGCTCTCGGATCTGACGGGAGAAAAGGACAGTATCACCGTCTACTCTTCCCTGACGGGCAGTTATCACATCACGGGCTATATAGTCATGAGTATGCCCATGTCCGTGGTGCTTCCGGAAAGCTATTACCTGCAGAGGATCGTCTATACCACCGTTGCCATCGTGATCCTCTTATCTCTGATCATTCTGGCGGTGTTCACGGTGGTGGTGTTCATGCCCTTAAAGAAGATCACCAATGCGGCAAATGAATACGCCGACGGTAACTTCTCCTATCGGGCCACGGTGAAGTCCCACGATGAAATGGGCTACCTGGCCGCCACCTTAGGCTACATG
>JAGACB010000226.1 GCA_017614345.1 Lachnospiraceae bacterium | reverse complement strand
GATACGGTTAAGAACTACTTTGCCGGCAATCCTTCCGGTACCTATGACGTCAAAGTCAAGATCAGGATCGTCTATGACCGGCACAGAACCTTCCCGGATGGATTATATGATCCGAATGGCGATGTCTTCACCGGTGAGTTCGGTCATGACAGTAATTCGGGACAGAATCTTGATCTTAAGGGTGATGTTGCCGACTTCAGGCAGATCGAAGCAGTGATCCACATCACAAACAATTAGTAACTGAAAGTTACACCGTTGCAGGCTCCCGGCCTGCAGCGGTGTTTCTCGCCGGAGAAAAAGGAGCTGCCGGATCGTCGTGAAATTTTATATTTTCATTGTGACTTCTTTATGTTCTCTTCGGTCTTTTGGGATATGAGGGGAAGATCATTTTCCCGGATGATCATCGTGAGGAGGAAGATCATGAGACGAAATATGAAGAAAATGCTTGGCTGCAGCCTGGTTCTGGCAGCGACAGTGGTTATGGGAACGGGCTGCCGGTCTCAGCAGATGGCTCAATGCGGAACCGTGCAGGGTGGAAACACAGGCGTTCATGCTCCCCTGGTATATGAGGAGGAAATTCATTCTGATGCTGACGGGACTGTCGAAAAAGCAGCAGATGGTACCGACGAAAAAGCAGATGGTACCGACGAAAAAGCAGATGATACCGGGAATAGTGCTGATGCAGATGTTGCTCAGAAGAAAACAGATGCAGGTGTTACCGTGCCTGTTACAGAGCTTGCTACCGATCTTGATACCGAGACTGATATCGGGTCAGATACCGAGTCTGATACCGAACCCGGCACAGAGTCTGTTATTGAGAGAAATGCTGCCGATGCTTTGGAATATGAGCCGATATCCGGGGCGGGAACCATTAACGGATTGGAATACCACGTGATCGATGAAACTTGTACCGGGGATAATCTGATCAGGGGCTTCGATCTTTTCGGGATCAGTGGGGATAAATACCCTTACAAGGTGGTTGTTATGTCCGGCGAGTATTCAACCGGCGGTTATACCATCGAGCTCATTGGGCTTAAGTATGACGGGGAGGAGGATCTGACGGTGGTGGTGCGGGAGACCGCACCTTCGCCGACGGATGTTGTAACACAGGCCATTACCTATCCGTGGTGTGCAGTGGAATTAAAGAAACTGCCGGAGCACATCCGTGTTTTTTCGGAGCAGGGCGAGGAGTTTGAACATCTCTGCACGGAGCTTTCTTCGGACGAGATCGGAGACGACTGGATCTACATTCTTGAGTCCGGCGCCGGAGAAATTATGTACAAAACCTATGTCTATGAGACGGAGGGGGACAAAGCCTACCGCTACATCCATGTGGAAGCACATACCGTCAGCTGGGGTAATCCGGCTTGGAGAGAGATCGTAAGAGAGATCGGTTCGGCATCAACCAAGGAAGAAATCATAGAAAAGTCAAAAGAGTTTGGCTCCTTCCGGACCATTGTCTATCCGGACGACTACAGGGATGAGGCATCGGATCGGTTACCGAATGAATAACAAAGCAAGATTGTTATCCGCTGAAGCGAAAGGTATATCTTCGGTTCAGCGGATTTTTATCCGGCGATCGGAAATATAACAATCTGAGCTGCACTTAGGAGATGGGCCTTATCATAAAGTTCTGAATTGCAATTTGTATGGGGGTATTGTAAAATCAAAAACAGGTGGAGCTGTCAGAAAATCAGATCCCCTAAGAGCATCCCTGACCATAAACAGGGAAGGATCGATCGAAACCGAGCATCCTTGATCTTGAACAGGGAAGGATTGATCGAAACCGAGCATCTCTGATCGTACAGAGATAATTCAATCAAACCGAGGGAAAATGAATGACCAAAGCCGTTATCTTTGACATGTTCGAGACACTGGTATCATTGTTCGAGGGAAGAACCTATTTCGGCGAGGAGATCGCCAGAGATTCAGGGGCGGACTTAAATGAGTTTCGCAGGGAATGGCACGCCATCGAGAAGGACCGAAGCACCGGCGTCTACACCATAGAAGAGGGGCTGGAGCTGGTGTTTAAGAAGCTGGGCGTCTATTCCGAGGAGAAGGTGAAGCAGGCGGCTGAGGGAAGAAGAATGTCGCTTCAGGATACATTTTCCGGGATCCCGGAGGAATCCTTAGAGCTTCTTCGGCAGCTGAAAAGCCGCGGCATCAAGATCGGCCTCATCACCAACACATTTTCCGATGAGCGGGACTTTATCCGCGAGAGCGTTCTGTTTCCTTACTTTGACGTGGCCCTCATTTCCTATGAGCAGGGTCTGTACAAGCCGGATCCGGCCCTATTCGGGAAAATGGTGGAGCTTCTCGGCGTAGCTCCTGAAGAATGCCTCTACGTGGGCGACGGCGGCTCGCGGGAACTTTACGCCGCCCGTGATTTCGGCATGCATCCCGTGCAGTGCACCTGGTTCCACCACATGGCCTTCGAACCCCACATCCCCTGCCCCATTCTGGATGAATTTGATCATGCAGACCGGCAGTCGGAGGTACTTCGGTATCTGGAGTGAGGGGATCCGGATTCCCGAGCCCTCACAACTCATCCTAATAGAAGTGTGCGGCTAAGAGAACGTCTGTATAGGACGTTTTCTTAGCCTTTTTGATCCATAGAGGTCTTCCTCAAAAGACTTACGGCTAAGAAAACATCTTCATAGGGTGTTATCTTAGCCTTTTTGATCCATGGAAGTCTTCTTCAAAAGACTTACGGCTAAGAAATAGTCTTTTCAGGATGTTTTCTTAGTCCCTAATTATTCAGAGGTGAATACAGTGAAAAGTGGATGGTGGAAAATGAGGTGATGTAAGCCTCCAATAACACGGGAAGCTTCTTTACTATACGATAGGAAACACATTTTCACAGATTCTGCTCCGAATCCCCACATTCTCGACATTCTTTTTACACAGTTCGTTCACAGATGGACGGCAAAATAAGGGTAACACTAAAGGAAATTGTTTGACTGCAGAGCAGTCAAACCGGCGATAACGCAGGACGTTATCACCGATTGTTGCAGATCGGAGATCTGCAACTGATCCGTGAAAGGAGTGATCCTTATGAAGAATAAGCGAGCATATCAATATGCAGTAGTAACGGCAATGACACTTTTTGCACTGACCGGATGCAGCGTGACGGATCTTTCACAGAACGGTTCCCTGACAAATCCTTTTGAGATCTTCGGATCAAGTAACGCAGGCTCCGACGAGGAAACCGGCGACAACGGATCTTCTAACAACGGGAACTCAAATAACGGTGAAAACGGCAACGCCGGCGCCGACACAAACAACGACAATTCGAACAACGGCAACTCGAACAACGGCAATTCGAACAACGCCAACTCCGGAAACAATAACTCCGGCAGCGATTCCCTCGGCACCACCATTGATCAGATCGACACCACCAACCTGGAAAATGTCTCTGCAGTGACCGAGTCCGGAAAAAAGGTGGAGACCGGTGAAGCGGCAGATATTGTATTTTCCGAGGACGGGGTGACTGCTTACGATAAAGACGGCAATCAGATCGAGAAGCCGACGAATGTCACCATCGCAGACAATGTTGCAACCATCACGGCTCCCGGAACCATTCGTCTTTCCGGCAACTGCAGCGAAGGACAGGTGGTCGTGAACGTAGATAAGGACAAGTATCCCGATGCGGAGGTGGAGCTGGAGCTTTCCGGCCTGACCCTTTCCAACAGCCTCTCGGCACCCATCTACGTGGAATCCGTGGACGGCGAGGCCATCCTGGTTGCCAAGAAGGGCACCGTCAACGTGATCAGCGACGGTCTGAAGCACACGGACACTTACACAAACAGTGACGGAGAGACCAAGACAATTGATGCGGCTATATTTTCCCGGGATGATCTGAAGATCAAGGGCCAGGGCACTCTGGTGGTGAACGGCCGGACCGAGGACGGCATTGTGAGCCGCGACGACCTGAAGATCTACAACGGCACCATCCAGGTGACCGCGGTGGACGACGGCCTTCGTGCCGAGGATGAGATCGTCATCGGCAAGGAAAATGACAGTGCCAACTACGACACTCTGAACCTTTCCGTTGAGACCACCTCCGGTGACGGCATCCACAGCGAAGGAATCCTTTACGCAAACGGCGGATCCGTTACCGTTTCGGCAGCAGACGACGGCCTTCACAGCGACGGCGACCTCTACATAGGCGGCAAGGAAGCCTCCGAGGACACTACCGTTACAACGGTCAACATCATCAAGTCCACGGAAGCGGTTGAAGGCGTCAACATCTACATGAACGCCGGAACCCTGAAAATGATCGCCTCCGATGACGGCTTCAACGCAGCCGGCGGCACCTCCGACTCAAACAGCAATTCCGACGGCTGGAGTGGCAAGCAGGGCAATGACGGAAGCGGCAAGCAGGGCGGATTTATGAAGACCGGCGTGACGGACAATGATACCTCTGTAATGGACAATGCAGGCCTCACCGATGAAGGCTTCGGCGGTTTCGGAGGCTTCGGCGGAGGACACGGCGGAATGATGTCATCTTCCACGGGAACCCTGTACATTCAGGGCGGCTACACCTACATCCAGGCCAAGGGCGATGCTCTTGATTCCAACGGCAACGCCTACGTGAGCGGCGGAACCACTGTGATCTGCGGCTACACCTCGGGGGATACATCGCCCCTTGATGTGGACGGCACCCTTTCCTACACCGGCGGAACGCTGATGGGCTTCGGCGGAACCATGATGATGGTCACCCCTTCCGAATACTCCTTCCTGACCACCGGCGCTAAGATCTCCTCCGGTACACAGATCACCGTCACCGACACAGAGGGAAATGTTCTCTCCACCCTGATCGCACCGAACGGCTGCCAGGGAACTTACTTCTTCTACTGCGGCAGCGAGAAGGATGTGAAGGTCTACACCGGCGGTACCGTAACCGGCGCCAACATGGTGGATCAGTACTACGGAACCGGCGGCAGCATTTCCGGCGGTACTGAGATGTCCCAGACAAGCTCCGGCCAGAGCGGTTTCGGAGGCTTCGGCGGAGGCCAGGGCGGCAACGGAGGCCAGGGCGGCAACGGAGGCCAGGGCGGCAACGGAGGCCAGGGCGGAAACGGAAACTTTGGTCCCGGAAACTTCAATAAAGACGACTTCAACTTAGATGACTTTGACTTTGACGGACAGAACGGCTTTGGCGGCCGCCCCGACAGAGATGACGATCAGGATGACGGCAACTCCCAGCATGGCCCATTCGGCGGCTTCAAGCAGGGCGACCTTCTGGTTCCGGACGGAGCAGATGAGGTATGAACTACCACAAGCGACAAGTCGCATGGGGTTTTCTTGCCTGAAACATATAAAGCAACGAAAACCGATAAAATCACATTGCCCCGAGGCGTATAAACGCTTCGGGGCTTATTTTATGCATAGTTCCCCGTCCAAAATGATAGTACCCAAACAAACTGACTTTTGTTAAGATGATGACAGTGGGGGCATGGCGACTTTGCGGAGCTGCAGAAAGCATCAAACGACCGGTAGGAAAAACGGTGATGCAGTCTTTACAAGGTGTTGCACCCGAACAAAAATGTGTAAATGGGGACGGTTCAGTTGCAGGTCTTTGACCTGCAACACAAACACAAAAATGTGTAAATGGGGACGGTTCCAAAAAACACGAAAATGTGTAAAACAGAACCGTCCCCAAAAACACACGAAAATGTGTAAAACAGAACCGTCCCCAAAAACACAAAAATGAAAGAAAGGATGACGGACATGGAACAAAGAGGGAAGATGAAAAAGCAACCTGCAGCCCGAGGAAAAAGAAGGCTGCTCAAACCTGTCTGCCGCATTATGGCGGTGGTCATGATCCTGGCGGCAATCCCTGCGATCCCGGTGATCACAGGGGAGAGGGCAAAGGCAGAGCCTACGGAGAGCAGTGATTTTCTGATGTATGTGGAGAGCGTGACCACCATCACGGGCTACGGGACCGTGGTCTCTGGAACCGTGATCAACGGAAGCGTGAATGCAGGAGACCGGCTGATCTACGCAGGCTGTAATGCGGACGGTTCGCCGAGAAACAATACGGTTACGATAGGGGACATCGAGATGTACCGGAAGAAGATCGATCGTGCCGAGAAGGGCAACACCATCGGGATCTCTCTGGGGAATTTTCCCGTGGATCAGGTTCGGATCGGAGATGCGCTGATCTCCGATGATCAAAGCCCCTACGAGAATCATCAGGGCATTCTCTGCGGAACCATTGCCAATGTGGGCAACGGGCACTCTTATTCCGCTGATGAGGAGATCGTGATAAGCAATATCTACGTCACCATGAATGCCCGGACAGTGGGCAATCGGTCTTATGTTTCCTGGCCGACAGAGTTAAATGACTGTTTTTATATCTATGATACCGGCCGGGCTCATGTGTTCCGGATCGGTGAAAAGTTCACCATTAAGGTGGGCGGAGAGTCGGTAGGAACCTTCCGGGTAAATGAGATCGTCTCCTCCGCTTCCCATGCCATAGGCCAGAGCTCCTACTGGCGTCTGATTGACGGCGGCTCCGAGCTTGATCACGATGCTTTTTCGGATCCCTATCCCCGGTATGCCTGGATCCCTGCGGTGGAGGACGGCAGAGTCATTGCCCGGAGCGGCAATTCCGGCCTTAAGAGCACCAATTCCTCACTGGAGTACAAAACGGATTTTCCCGGTCAGACAACCATAAAATTTGATTACAAACCCATGGTGGAGGGAAACGGCGACCGGTGCCGTTTTACGGTGGACGGACAGACGATGATCTCCTATAACACACCGAAAGACGACTGGTACCAATACACCCTGACACTTTCTCCGGGCCCTCATACCCTGACCTGGGAATATCTGAAAAATGAAAATGAACTTGCGGCAGATGACTATTTTGCCATCCGGGATCTGGCAGTATTAGAGCCGGAGCAGATCATTCTCGATGGAAACGGAGGATGCTTTACCGATCATGAGGACCTTCTGGAAAGAATGCTGAAGGTTGACGTGAATTACAATGAAAACTTTCTCGTGAATAAGGTCCTGACTCCGACACGTTACGACTACGTATTCCGGGGCTTCAGTACCGACCCCGTGGCCGGAAAAGAAAAGGTGGTCCGGGAAATCCGTTGGAGGAAATCCATACTGGACAGCCACCCCACGACCTATTATGCCGTCTGGGCAAAGGAAGACTTTAACCTGAAGAAGACCCTGGATTTCAGTGAAGACGGGCAGTGGACCGCGATCGATGCGGACAATGACGGAGAAAAATGGAAATTCGAAGACATCGGCCGTCTCGGAACTTGCATGTCCAGCCGTTCCTGGTTTGAGGGAGCACCGAATGAATACTTCTACCTGACCTCGGATGACTGGCTCATTTCCCCGGCGGTAAAACTGGGAAATATGAAGTACTCCCTGAGATTCTGGGCCGAGAATCCTCAGACTCTTTCCGTTTACGCGGGAACAAGCCCGGATCCTTCCAAGATGAAGAAGATCGCGGATTATTCCTCCGTCAGCACGGATGCCTTCAGGGAATACACGGCAAAGCTTGACGGCTTCGAGAACAAGACCGTTTACTTTGCGTTCAGACACTATAACCCCACCAACTCCAAAAACTCAGCCACCTGCGATCACGATCCCGTAGTGGTAGAGTATCCCCGGATCGTGACGGAGTTCTCCGATGTCCGCACCGGCAGCGACAAGGGCAAGGATCCTTATTACTACGCCCCTGTTTACTGGGCGTCCCAAAACGGCATCACCGGCGGTGTGAAGGATGATAACGGCGTCTACAGCAAATTTGATCCTCAGGCGACCTGCACCCGTGCCCAGATGGTATCCTTCCTGTGGCGTTTTGCGGGCTGTCCCGAACCGAAGACCTACACGAATTTCAAGGACGTGAGTCAGAAGGCCTACTACTACAAGGCTGTCAGCTGGGCTCAGGAAAATGGTATCACCGGCGGCTACTCCGACGGCACCTTCGGCCCCGACAAGCCCTGCACCCGCGGACAGGCCGTGACCTTCTTAAACCGTATGCACTATTCGGAAAAAGCCCACATCATCACCGAATTTTCCGATGTGAAGCCGGGCACCTACTACTACAACGCTGTCCTCTGGGCTTACGAATACGGCATCACCGGCGGCTACTCTGACGGCACCTTCCGCCCGGACAACACCTGCACCCGCGCCCAGATGGTGACCTTCCTTTACCGCTTCGACCGGATCCCCCAGGGCTGATGTGTTTTTGGGGACGGTTCAGTTGCAGGTCAAAGACCTGCAACACAAACACAAAAATGTGTTTTTGGGGACGGTTCTAAAAAACACAAAAATGTGTTTTTAGGGACG
>JAGACB010000225.1 GCA_017614345.1 Lachnospiraceae bacterium | reverse complement strand
AGAAGAGATCCGGGATGTGATCGACGCGCTGACAGCGGCAGACATTTTCCCTATTGTATATGCCTATATTGACGGAGCAGAAAAGTTTTCGTTTGTGCAGGGATCCGTAAACAAAGGAACACAGAAGTTCCTGGATTCCCGCAAAGGCGACATCCGCACAACGATCGCAGAGACCCCGGAGGATCTGAAACGGGGCAACATCTTTTATGTGACCTGTATTGATTCGCCCGAAAAGCTCCTGCCCTTCTGTGAAAAGTACCGGGATACTTATCACTGCGTATACCAGCGGGATATTTACACTGATGAACAGTGGCTGGAGATCATGCCGAAGGAGGCCTCCAAGGCAAATGCCATCCGCCAGCTGAAGGAGTATCTGGGGTGCGACCGCCTGATCGCCTTCGGAGACGGCCGCAATGATATCGATATGTTCGAACTGGCCGATGAAGCCTACGCTGTAGAGAATGCAGATCCGGAGCTGAAGAAACTTGCCACTGGCATTATTCCCTCTAATGACGAAGACGGAGTGGCAAGGTGGCTGGAGGAACACACCGGAGAAATCTGAGGTATTTGAAGCAGTTGTAAATGCAGCTCCTGCGGAAATCGTTTTGCTGCAATAAGAAAGGATGTGGAAGATTATGACAGAAGAAGAATTGATCGCTGCCATTGAGGCACAGATGGATAAAGGCGTCAGCCGACTGAAGGTGAGCTTTACGGAGGACCTTCCCGAGGGGGAGAAGGACGAGAGATATCACTTTGGAAGATGCGATGTGGGCAGCCCCTGGGCTAAGGGTACCTCCTTCGATTGTGATGCGGTGGATGAGGAGATAGTTTCCGGAGACGAACAGGAGAAGAAATGATCATAAGAAAAGCAACGGAAAATGATATTGAAAGCCTGAGACCTTTGTATCTCGAATTGGAACGGGATGGTGTCCGGTTTCAACCGGAGCATTTCGTGATCGGATTCCGGGTTGATACATTTTTCAAAAATATCTTTGAAAGCGAGCATCAGGATATACTGGTGGCGGATATAGATGGAAAAGTGGTAGGCTTTGCTCACGTGATGATCCTGGAGCAAAAACGGGTTCCCTGCCTGAAGCCCGAAAGGGTTGTATACCTGCAGGATCTTGACGTAGCTGAGGGACTTCGGAGCGGCGGCATCGGGGCAAAACTGATCGATGCCTGCAAGGAATACGGGAAAGCGCACGGCGCGGATTTCATGAGAACACAGGTATTTCCCGAGAATGTCAGAGGAATGCAGTTCTATGAACGCCGGGGCTTTTCCGAGAAAATGAAAACGATAGAAGTATACTTATGATAGTGACGTTGTTTTTGACATTTCTCCCATTATGCTGATCGCAGCAGCGGCGGTTTTGGGAGTTGTGGTATACGGCATCTAGGAAGAACAAAGAAATCGGAGCATAGATAACATGAAAAACTTATTTCACTCACTGCAGCATCAGATTTCCTTTGCCAATAAAGAACATTATCTCTGGCTTGGGGCGGTTGCAGTCATTTTGATAACGCTTGCTATACTACACGGCATCTGGAAAAATGACGAGAAAAAGATACGGATCTGGCGGCTTTTATGCCTGCTGCCGCTCATCGTTACGGCGGTGCATGCCGTGATCTACCTTCCGGGCTTTACGGAAAGCGTTACCGCGTATCTTCCCTTTTACGTTATTGCACTGTTCGCACTGTTGCCGATCCCTTTTGCAAAACGTAAGATCGGATATAGGATAACAGCAGTAATAACGACACTTCTGAGTTTGGCATCAGGCCTGTACTTTCTCTGCACGTCTCCGTTATATTTTAACCATTCTTCGGAAAGCTATACGGCTTCATTTCACTCCCTGGTCCGGGATCTGGACAGATATTACGTTCTGAAGGAGTGGAAGGAAGCAGATTTTTCGGCACTGGAAGCAAAGTATATGCCCATGGTGGAGGAAGCGGAGAGAGAACAAAGCCACGGCAAATTTACCGATGCAGTGATAATGTTCTGCAACGAACTTCATGACGGACATATGTACGTTGAGGTAAAATATGACGATGTGTCATACCTGTCATTTGCCCCTCCCCACGATTACGGCCTGGCGACTGTCCTGCTGGACAACGGAGATATCATAGCCGTATGCACTGATGAGAATGCAAATGCCCTCGGAATCAAGGACGGAACCGTCATTACCAAATGGAACGGCAAGCCCGTGTTACAGGCGGCCGAGGAGGATGTTCCGGACCTGGGATTATCCGTAAAGGCCAATGCAGACCGCTATAACGCATTGTACCTTTCCGGCACCGGCGGAGATACTGTCGAGGTATCTTTTATTGATGAGTCCGGTACGGAGCAGACGGTTACTTTGGAGGTCCTTGACGGGATTCATGCCTTCTGGGATGCCTGGACCGCCTACTCACATTATGAGGAGGGCGATGTTAATTTCGACACCAAAATGCTGGATGACAGGTGCGGTTATCTGAGACTGGGCGTTGAGGAAACAGACAACGGATTACAGGACATCCTCGGTTATCTGACCGGTGAACACAAAGGAGCAAGGGAAATGTTCCGTGAAAAGCTTCGCGACCTGAAGTCGCAGGGGATGGAGTATCTGGTCATTGATCTGAGAAATAACGAAGGTGGTTTTGATGTGATCGGATACGCCTTATGCGATCTTCTGACGGATCGGGAATGGTACTGTCAGGGGCTTGGGGTCCGCAAAGACGGAAAGTATATCAGTCAGTGTGATCAGAGTATTTCCGGTGACGGCGAATTTGCAGACCTGAAGGTGGTTGCACTCACGAATTATAACTGTGTAAGTGCAGGGGACGGCACATCGCTCCTTCTTTCCAAACTCCCGAACGTTACTCTTGCCGGGATCACGGACCCCGGCGGCTGCGACCAGGAAACCGGTGGCAGGAGCGTTCTCTCGGATGGCGGGATCTGTGTTTATTTTCCTGTGGGCCCGGTACTTAACGAGAACGGCGAGCCCAACGCAGATACGGCTGCCGACCGCATCAGCCGCGACCCTGTTGAGGAGCGGATCCCTCTGGACTATGATGCTGCAATGAAGATCTTCTGCGACAAGGAAGATTACGAACTGGAATGGGCCGTGCAGTATCTTGAAAAATGACGTATCAAACATTTCTCAGGGCAATAACGCTTACAGGAACTCCTACATTGTTGACGGTTGTAGGTAGACATATGAGCCTGTTTATGTTAAAATACAGATGGTTCTCTGAGGATCACAAAGAGAGAATATGAGAGAAGAGGAGATTTGGGAAAATGAGTCAGTATGATACCGAACAGAATGATCAGTTACAGGAAGCCGGACAGAAGAAAAAATCCGGAGCAACTATTGT
>JAGACB010000224.1 GCA_017614345.1 Lachnospiraceae bacterium | reverse complement strand
GCCTTGAAGATACAGGGTCTGTATAGTAAAATATTTCTGGTGCAGATCGTAGATCTGCAACAATCGATGATAACGTTTTTCGTTGTCACCGGTTTGACTGCTTTCAGTCAAACAATTCCTTCCTGCGAGGGAAGAAACGGAGGGTTAGCAAGTGAGTGAACAATGGAAAAGCGAGCTGCTGGGGCAACTCCTTTCGGCAGCTGAGAATTATAACGATTCGAAGAAGCATGTTCTGACCCAGCCGCTGTATCTCTGGGCATTGTCCCGGTATGCAAACGGCGAGTGGGATTTCGGTACGGAAGAGGACCGGGCATCCATCCGGAAGATCCTGGAGTACCATTTTGATCTGAGCGCGCTTCCGGGTCGTATGGAGACGCTCCTGGAGATCGGTCTTGAGGACGGAAAAGAGCCCGGGGTTATGACGGACTGCCTCGAGAAAGCAAAGAGAGACGGTGCGCTTCAGGGTGTGGCCGTGACTCCCGAGAACCTGTTTAAGATCTGTATGGCAAATGCTTCCGACTCCCTGAACGTTGTGAAGAAGTCCTATACGGATAAAACGTTCCAGGAGGAACTGGGTTACCTGAAGAAAAAACTGGGTAAAACCGAGGAGAGTGCTGCAGCGTCTGCCGAAGCAGCTGCGGGAGGTGCGGCCTCCGGAGCAGAATCAGAAGAAGAAAAGAAGCGCCGGGAGATCCGGAGCATTTTGGATAAGATGAAGGGCATTTCCCCGTCCTCAAAGGGGAAGAGCGAAGGCTCGGAAGGCTCCGGGGAAAGCGAAAGCGACTCCGAAGAGGGAAGCTCCGGATCAGGTGACTCCGGGTCTGAGACTGAGGCAGAAGAGGAGGCCGGCAACAAGGATTACCGTTCTGCCATCGGCAAGGCCATTGTCACCACCAAAAAGGTGCAGAATCAGCTGCTTGAGCAGGTTTACGGCCAGGATCATGCCATTTCCGTGCTGTCAGCCGGGTACTTCCAGTCGGAGCTTCTGTCCATGGCGGACCGCTCCAGAGTGAGCCCCAGGGCATTGTTCCTGTTTACGGGCCCGCCCGGAGTAGGTAAGACCTTCTTGGCTGAGTGCTTTGCCAAGGCCATCAACTGGCCCTTCCTTCGTGTGGATATGAGTGAGTACTCCGATAAGGAGGCCAACATCCAGTTTGCAGGCTCCGATAAGGTCTACAAGGGTGCTCAGGAAGGTATCGTTACTTCCTTTGTCAACAAGAATCCGAAGAGCGTGATCCTCTTTGATGAGGTGGAGAAGTCCCATCTGGTGGTGATCCATCTGTTCCTTCAGATCCTGGATGCCGGCAGACTTCGTGACAGCTTTACGGACAAGGAGGTGTCCTTTAAGGATACCATCCTGATCTTTACCACCAATGCAGGAAAGCAGCTGTACGAGGATTCGGACAGCGGTGATTTCTCCATGGTCTCCAAGAAGGTGATCTTAAATGCCCTTCAGAAGGACATTAATCCCATCACGGGAGGCCCCTTCTTCCCGCCTGCCATCTGTTCCAGATTCGCTACGGGAAATGTGGTGATGTTCAATCAGATCAGCGCCCATAATCTGCGGGAGATCGCGAAAAAGGAGATCCTGCGTCATGCCTCCAACTTTGAAAACCTGCTGGGGATCAAGGTGGATCTCGATGATCTGGTATATACCGCCCTTCTGTTTGCAGAAGGGGGAAATGTTGACGCCCGTACCATCCGTGCAAGGGCGGAAACCTTCTTTGACGAGGAACTCTTTGAGCTGTTCCGGCTCTTTGATTCCGGTAAGACCGAGTCTGTGCGCTCCGGAGATAAGGAGCAGAGTTCAGCAGATTCCGACACCGAAGACGCATCTGCAGCTGCAAAGGGTGATGCGGCAGAGACTGATGCTGCAAAGGATAATATCTTTCCCTTCCCCTCCGGGATCATTGATCTGGAGGAGATCCGTTTCCGGGTGGAACTGCCTGAAAACGGTGAGATCCGAGAACTGTTCCGCATGAACGGAGACTGCAAGGGTCTGGTATTTACCTCCCCGGAAAAGGCAGAGCAGATGAAGATGACCGGCCGCCCCGAGTTTGAGGTTACAGGAGATGCGGGTGAGGCCATGAAGTTCTTAAAGACCAGGGACATCCGCTACACCCTCATCGATCTGGATTACGGCATGAGGCAGCCCAGAGACACCTTCATGAACGTGGAGGATGTGGATTCCGTTGCCCGGGATTTCCTTCTGACACTTCTTTCGAAGCAGACAGAGCTTCCCATCTTTATGTTCCATTCTCCCGACTGGGAGTTAAAGCAGGAGGAGAAGATCTCCTTCTTAAAGTACGGCGTCAGAGGCTTTTTGGATCTGGATGCCGAGGGTAACAACCTGATGGAGAAGATCGGGGAACTGACCTCCATCCTGCATCAGCAGGAAAATATCAGGAAGCTGGCCAAGGGCAATATCCTGATCTCTCACGATACGGCTCAGCGCCTTCTGGATAACGGACGTGTAGCCGAGATCCAGCTCTTTGACTTCCGTTCGAGAGTGGCGGTAGATTCCGAGGATTCCTCCAACTGGGTCAGCAACATGTCCCGTCCCGATGTCCGTTTTGATGAAGTCATCGGTGCAGAGGATGCCAAGAGAGAGCTGCTCTACTTTGTAAAATATCTGCAGAATCCCCGGAAATTCCTGGGAAGCGGCGTGGATGCCCCGAAGGGCGTGATCCTTTACGGCCCTCCCGGAACCGGTAAGACCATGCTGGCCAAGGCTATGGCAGCGGAGTCCAATGTTGCATTCTTCACCGCAGAGGGCAATGACTTCCTCCAGAAATTCGTGGGAGAAGGTAAGGACAAGATCCATACCCTGTTCCGGCAGGCAAGAAAATATGCCCCTTCCATCATTTTCATTGATGAGATCGATACCATCGGT
>JAGACB010000223.1 GCA_017614345.1 Lachnospiraceae bacterium | reverse complement strand
TTTGGGACTGGATCTTTTTTCCATCAGCGGGAAAATAGGCGCTGCGTTCCCTTATCCGATCGGCATCCTGCTGGTGATCGTTTCGAGCTATCTGATCGCGGTATTTCTGAAGGCCCTGAAGGCCTCCAAACACCTTAACATCATTATTACCACCGGCTTTTGTGTGCTGGTTTCCACTGTCTTCTGTGTGTCCCTGATATATGGGCTGGAGGAGCACATCTCCAACAGACATCAAAAGGAACCTATTGAAGTAAACGGTGTGACAAAGTATAAGTATACGGATCCCATCCCGTTAAAGCTCCAGGATCTGTGTGCCATCGACGGAGACCGGTATAATCAGTATCTTAATCAGGATAGGAACTCCCTGTTGCTGCACTATGTGAATGCTTCCCAAAGCGTTCGCCTGGATCAGAAGGGAAAGATCCCTCAGCCACGCAGTCTGATGTATGATGCAGTACATGTGAGGGCACCCTTCCTGTATTCGGCCTGTCAAAGGGAAATGGAAGGCCACATGCTGGATAATTACGGCATGCCCGAGGAAGATGATCCGAACTTTGATAAGCGTGTTCCCATCGATGCCGCTCCCTGGGGCGCAAAGGAGGCATATCAGCTCTATATCTATGACGAACCCACAGATACTTATCTGCTTGCTACGAAAAGCACATTGTCCGTATAACCTACTGGACGGATGAAGAACATCCTCTGACTCCGGATATGCAGAAGATCATCGGTGAGAAGCTGACGGCACTGTAAGGTAAAAGATGACTTGTGTGACAGGGGGACGGTTCCGTTGCAGATTTTTGACCTGCAACCAAGTCACCAATCTGTCACTTTGTGACATAACTGTCACCGAAGAAACGTTGTATTTTGGGGCCTTCTGGTGTAGAATAAGAAAAAATCAAACGGAAAAATGAGGATGGAAATCCGAATATGAAGAGAAAACTGTTTTATCTTATTCTGGCCCTGGTCTTCGGGCTCATCTGCTGTATTGTGATCCTGAACACGGGTAAGACGGCATATGTCCAAGTGGATGCGAAGGATCTGGATTCGGATCCGGAAGAGTGTGAGTTCTATATCGAAGATCCGGAAAATGCGATCGTGGTCGATCAGAAAATCATCAGCGGTACGGAGATCTTTATTCAGATCCACTCTGACAGCAGCGTCCGCCGGGTAGTTTATATGGGGCTTCAGAACAAAAATGCGATATCAGAGAAAAGAACCATTGAGGTGGTCTATGTTCATCCGGGTTCTGTGATCACGGTCAACACGTTTCTGGGAAGATGCCGGGGAGACCGGATCGTCTCAATATTTTCCATACTGTATTTTCTGATCATTGTCATTGACCTGGTGACACAGTTAAACCGGGACATCTGGCATAATCTGCATCAGTACAGGAACATCAAAACCCTGGGGCTTCTCCTGTTCTTCGGATCCATTCTGCTCCTGCAGTTTATTCAGCTGCCCATGCAGCAGAGCCTGTATGACCGGATCTACCAGCTTCTTGAGTCCACCAACGGTATGGCTTATATCGTACTTCCCATCGCCTTTGTACTTTCCATTTTCGTGACGGCCACAAACGTCCGTCTGATGATGAGAGAGGGCTACACCTGGAGAAATATGCTGGGATGCTTTCTGGGTGTTGCATTTCTGGTAGCTACCATTTTACCGATCGCATTTTCCGAGTATCTTTACTCGAATATTTCGGATGCCTTCTGGGATGTGCACAGAAGCAACGGTCTCGGAAGACATGCGGAGCTTCTTCTCAGAACCACCGTTCTGTCACTGGTCTTCTACATGGAGTGCGTGCTGGCTGCTGTCATTATCCTCAGTCTGATCGCTGCCAAGCGTAAGCCTGAGCCCGACAAGGACTACATCCTGATCCACGGCTGCATGATCCGCAAGGACGGCACTCCTACGCCGCTGTTAAGGGGCAGAGCCGACAAGGCCCTTGAGTACGGCCGTATCCAGAAGGAGAGAACCGGCAGAGAGCCCATTTACGTGGCCAGCGGCGGTCAGGGCTCGGATGAGATCATTTCCGAGGCGGAGTGCATTTCCAATTACCTTCAGACCCTTGGTGTTGCCAAAGAGCAGATCCTGATCGAGGACCGCTCCACAACGACCCGGGAAAATATGAATTTCAGCTATGATCTGATCAAGGAACAGCGCGGTGGTGATATGACCGGCGTGAAGGTCGCATTTGCCACCACCAATTATCACGTATTCCGTTCCGGCGTCCTTGCCTCCGAGGCAGGCTTTGTGGGTGCTCAGGGTATCGGCGGCCCCACCAAGGCTTATTTCTGGATCAATGCCTTTGTCCGGGAATTCATTGCCATCATGTCCCTGGAATGGAAGACACATGCCTACGTCATGACACTGATGGCCATTGCCGACTTCGTCATGGTGGTAGTGGTTTACATCGTAAACAACATGTAATGTGTTTTTGGGGACGGTTCTGAAAAACACATTTTTTCATCAACGGCAACATTTTGTTTGTTACTAAATAGTCAGATTGGGACAGTTCTTCGTATCAAAGAATTGTCCCAACTGGTATTTTTATAACTGATGTGTTTTTGGGGACGGTTCTGAAAAACACATTTTTCAGCTACAGTATTGCCTTTTTTCCTTTGAGAATTTTTTTAAAAGATGCAAGGTTTTCGATTTTCCTGCGTCTTATAGGGTGAGGGACCTCGAAAGGAGAGATCACATGGACGATATCTCTATCATTGATCTTTATTGGAACAGGGATGAGCAGGCCATCCTTGAGACCGATAAGAAGTACGGGAAGCTGTGCTTTCGGATCGCAGACAACATTTTAAGACGCCGGGAGGATTCCGAGGAGTGTGTCAACGACACCTTCCTGAAGGTTTGGAATTCCATCCCGACGGACAGGCCGGAGCATTTTTCCGCCTATGTCTGCCTGATCACGAAGCGGCTGGCGCTGTCAAAATTCCGCTATAATACCGCGGAAAAGCGGAATTACGAGAACAGCCTTCCGTATGAGGAGCTGGCGGAAATCGTCTCGGGTGAAGGAAAGCCCGAGGATGCCGCCGTGTTATCCGAACTCAGTGATTCCATCAGTGATTTCTTAAAGAAGGAGAGTAAGACCAACCGTCAGATCTTTGTCCGCAGATACTGGTATTACGATTCTGCGGAGGACATTGCCAAAGCCTTCGGCGTTTCACCGAACACGGTCTGGTCCATCTTAAGCCGCATGAGGTCCCGTTTGAAGAAACATTTACAGAAAGAAGGTTACGATCTATGACTACTGAAGATTTCGATCAGGCTGTAAACGGCATCCGCCCCGAAATGATCGAAGAAGCCGCAAATATAGAACCTGCATCAGCCCGCAGTGGTCGGATCCTGAAGTTCGCCGCAGTTGCTGCCGCACTGGTCCTGTGTGCCGGAGCGAGCATCCTTGCCCTTCCCTACCTCAAACCCTCCGGGGGAAATGTTCCCGAAACCACCGCAGAAACCGGCATCGGAGCCGGTGGTGTTCTGGAGGATCCCTGGATCAATCTGGGAAAGAAAAACATTTCCCTGACCACCATTACGGAGGCGAAGGAAGGAAAGTCTGCAGTTCAGATCTCTGAAGCAGATGCAAAGGAGCTGGTCGGTCTTCTTGATCAGGTCAGTTTAAAAGCGGCCGCAGATCCGAAGCTATCCGGCGTCTCGGAGGAAGCATTGTCGGAGGGTTATGTCATTTTCCTTGAGGGAGGAGATACCGTAGAACTGCTTTCCGCAGGCTATCTGAAGATCGGAGACAAGTATTTTACCGATGCCGACGGACATTTTGACGCTCTTTATGAGAAGACAGGATCTGTGCTTTCCGCTTATTGAAGAATAAGGAGCACCCTATGAGAAAAAAATCGATTCTTTTTATTTCCCTTGCAGCATTTCTGCTGCTTTCCACAGGCTGCAGCGTGATCTCGCAGCTCCAGTCTGAGTCCGTGCAACAGGGGAATGCCCATGTAACTAACAATACGAATAAGGAGCCGGGGGAAAATACGGAACCCGGAAACAGCAAGGATCCGGAAGGCAGTAAAGTCCCCGAATCTGACAAAGAAAAAGATCCGGGCAAAGAAAAGGAGGGAGAAACCGTTGATCCGGATACTCTAACCTCTACCTGGATGGTGACGGATAATTCTGAGCTTCCGATCTACAACGCGGAGCATCAGGAGATCGGCAGCATCTCCTGCCTGAATTATTCGAATTTCACGGATCAGGGCATCCTCTACACGAAGATCCCGGAGGGCGATGATACCCGAAACGGCACCTCACGGGTTGAATTTCACCTGTACGATATCGAAAACAAAGAAGACCATTACCTGACCACCGTGGACGACTGGTTCTATACTGCGTCCTATGAGGCGGTAGAAAAGGATGATCATCTCTACATTGGTGTGTCCACCGGGGATTATGTGGAGCGGGCAAACCGCACCCTGACCATCTACGACATTGACCTGGAAAACTACGAGATGAATCCCCTGCTGGTGGTGGAGGGCGGGATCCCTTATGATTCCTACACCATTGCCGGAGACAAGCTATA
>JAGACB010000222.1 GCA_017614345.1 Lachnospiraceae bacterium | reverse complement strand
GGATGGAAGAGAGAAGCCGGTCGCGGCTCAGTTCCTCTTCGCGGATCACACAGGAGAAGCCCTGGCGTTCAAAGGATTCCGCATTCTTGATCTGGTCACCCCGGGAAACTGCCAGGGACAGAGGGATCAGAATGTTGGGCTTGTTCATGGCCACCAGCTCGCAGATGGCATTTGCCCCGGCACGGGAGATCACAAGATCCGCCATGGCCATCAGGTCCTTTAACTGGTCACTGATGTACTCGTACTGCACATATCCCTTTTCGTTCACGGATTTATCGAGGTTGCCCTTTCCGCAAAGGTGGATCACGTTGAAGTCAGGCAGAAGATCCGGCAGCATGGAACGGATGGTCTTGTTTAAGATCACGCTTCCTGAGGAACCGCCCATCAGAAGGATCACGGGCTTTCCGGGAGTGAGACCGGTAAATTCATAGCCTGCCTTGGCATCTCCGTTTAAGAGCTCTGCACGGATGGGTGTTCCGGAAAGAACGGCCTTCTTGGCGGGAAGCTCCTTCATGGTCTCGGGGAAATTGCAGCAGACTTTTTTGGCGTAGGGAATAGAGATCTTATTTGCCAGACCCGGAGTCATATCGGATTCGTGGATGATCACCGGAACCTTTTTCTTCCGGAAGGTGGTGGCTGCAAGGACCACGGGAACGGATACAAAGCCGCCTTTGGAGAAAATGACATCGGGCTTGAAGTCATTAATGATCTTTCTGGCTTCAAAGTAGCCGTTTACCACCTTGAAGGGGTCCGTCAGATTCTTTAAGGACAGGTAACGACGGAACTTTCCGGTGGAAACGCCTGCAAAGGGGATCCCTTCGTGCTCGATCAGATTCTTCTCCATGTATTCCTTGGAGCCGATATACAGGATCTCGAAGCCCTCCTTCTTCAGAGAAGGCAGAAGGGCAATATTGGGGGTGACATGGCCGGCGGTACCGCCGCCTGTCAGGATGATCTTTTTCAAAGTAACAACCTCGCTTTCTTTTCGGCCGGGGCGCATATGGTTTGGGGAAAATGAACCTCTCATCCCCGATATTATTCTGCTTCGACCGTAGAACAGATTGTATCATAGCACATTTTCCGAAAACAATCTACGGTCAAATAGGAAAATGATTATTGAAAACCTTAAGCCTCTTTTGTTATAATCTGTTCGAGTGTTCACCGAAAAATCATAGAATTCCCCTATATTTTTCGCAATTATATGAGAGAGTAAAGGAGTAAAATAGTATGGCGATCGGTATCGTAGGCGCAATGGATGTGGAAGTGGCCATTATCCGTGAAGCAATGAAGGATCCGCAGGTGACGACTGTTGCCGGAATGGATTTTTATTCCGGGACTATTGCCGGAAGAGATGTGATCCTGGTCAAGTGCGGGATCGGAAAGATCAATGCTGCACTGTGTGTGCAGATCCTGGCAGACCGTTTCGGTGTGGAGGCCGTGATCAATGAAGGAATTGCCGGAGCCCTTGATCCGGAGCTGGAGATCGGTGATTTTGTGGTTTCGAAGACAGCCATTCAGCATGATGTGGATCTGAGGATCTTCGGTTATCCTCTGGGTATGCTTGGAAGTAATGCTCCCCGTGAGTGGACGGCAGACCCGGTGCTTGGAGAAAAGATCATGAATTATCTGTCCTCTCAGGAGGATGCTACCCGGAAGGTAAAGTACGGCCGCATTGTCAGCGGTGATCAGTTCATTGCCGATGATGAAAAGAAGGCTTTTCTGGTATCCGAATTCGAAGGAACCTGTGCGGAAATGGAGGGCGCTGCCATAGCTCATGCAGCAACCCTGAACAAGATCCCTTTTGTGATCTTACGTGCGATCTCCGATAAAGCCGACGGCTCCGGAAACGTGGATTATCCCACCTTTGAAAAGAAAATGGCTCATTTTATGGGACATACCATGGTGGAGATGCTGGGAAAAGGCGTTTTCTGAACTTCAGAGATCTGATCTGAATAACACGGAAAGATGTTCTGAAACATAAGCTTATCAAGAGTATTTTCCCTTGAATAATCTGTTTCACATGCTATAATAGAATCGGTTTTTTGAGAACCATATCATGTAAATAAGGAGAATGACATCATGAGTAACAATGCTGTATCTTTTGACTATTCCAAGGCGATCGGATTTATCTCCGCAGAAGAAGTAGCCGGAATGAAGGAAACCGTACTGGCCGCAAAGAAGACACTGGTAGAGAAGACCGGTGCGGGAAATGATTTCCTGGGCTGGATCGATCTTCCCGTAGATTATGACAAGGAAGAGTTCGACCGTATCTTAAAGGCTGCAGACAAGATCCGTTCCGATTCCGAGGTACTGATCGTGATCGGTATCGGCGGTTCCTACTTAGGCGCCAGAGCAGCCATTGATTTCATTGGCCATAATTTCTATAACAATCTTCCGAAGGAGCTTCGTAAGGCTCCCGAGATCTACTATGCGGGAAATAACATCAGCGGAACCTATCTGGCTAACCTGCTTGACGTGATCGGCGACAGAGATTTCTCTGTTAACGTGATCTCCAAGTCCGGTACAACCACCGAGCCTGCCATTGCTTTCCGTGTTCTGAAGGAGAAGCTGGAGACCAAGTACGGTAAGGCTGAGGCTGCCAAGAGAATTTATGCGACAACTGACAAGGCTAAGGGTGCTCTGAAGAACCTGGCAACCGAGGAAGGCTATGAGACCTTTGTGGTTCCGGATAATGTAGGCGGTAGATATTCCGTTCTGACTGCAGTAGGCCTTCTGCCCATCGCTGTCAGCGGTGCTGATATTAACGAACTAATGAAGGGTGCAGCTTCCATGAGAGAGTACGCCCTTTCCAAGGATTATGAGGAAAATGACATTCTCCTTTATGCAGCAGTCAGAAACCTGATGCTTGCAAAGGGCAAGAATGTTGAGATCACCGCAAACTACGAGCCTTCCATGCACTATGTGACCGAGTGGTGGAAGCAGCTTTACGGCGAGAGCGAAGGTAAGGACCTGAAGGGTATTCTTCCTTTCGGTGTTGATCTGACCACAGATCTTCACTCCCTGGGACAGTATATCCAGGAAGGACAGAGATTCCTGTTCGAGACCGTTCTCAGCATTGAGACTCCCAAGGAATCCTTCACTTTGAAGGCTGAGCCCGTAGACCTTGACGGCCTGAACTATTTGGCAGGCAAGGATATGGACTTTGTAAACAAGTCCGCCATGAACGGTACCATCCTTGCACACAGCGACGGACAGGTTCCTCAGCTTCTGATCTCCATCCCGAAGCAGGATGCCTTCAGCTTAGGTCAGCTGTTCTACTTCTATGAATTTGCCTGCGGCGTCAGCGGCTATGTACTCGGAGTAAATCCCTTCAACCAGCCCGGCGTTGAAAGCTACAAGAAGAACATGTTTGCCCTTCTCGGCAAGCCCGGCTACGAAGCAGCCAGAGAAGAACTTCTTGCAAGACTGAAGAAGTAATTATTTGTATTTTTGACGAATACAGTTTACCGTCTGCGTTCCGAGCAGACGGAAACTGCATTCGTCCTGATTGAAAAACCTCTGCCTGCAATACATCAGGCGGAAACGGGGTGAGTGTATGGACGACATCAAGATCCTTGTTGTGGACGATGAAAGCAGAATGCGCAAACTGGTGAAGGATTTCCTTTCCAGAAGCGGATATCAGATCATTGAAGCGGAAAACGGCGAAGAGGCAGTGGACAAGTTCTTCGAGGACAAGTCCATTAATCTGATCATTTCCGATGTCATGATGCCAAAGATGGACGGCTGGGAGCTGGTGAAGATCATTCGCGAGTACTCCAAGGTGCCCATTATCATGCTGACGGCCAAGAGCGAGGAACGTGATGAGCTCATCGGCTTTGAACTGGGTGTGGACGAATATATTTCGAAACCATTTTCCCCGAAGATCCTGGTAGCCCGGGTGGAAGCCCTTCTCAGAAGGACCAATGCCATCAAGGATGAAACGGTTTCCGTGGGAGGCATCGAGATCAATAAGGCGGCCCATATCGTTAAGATCGACGGCAAAGAGATCGACCTCAGCTTTAAGGAATTCGAGCTGCTCACCTATTTTGTGGAAAATCGCGGGATCGCCCTTTCAAGAGAAAAGATCCTGAACAATGTCTGGAACTACGATTATTTCGGAGATGCCCGGACCATTGATACTCATGTGAAAAAACTCCGCTCCAAGATGGGAGATAAGGGTGCTTACATCCATACCATCTGGGGAATGGGTTATAAGTTTGATACCAGCGATACTTCCAAGGAATGATATCGCATGAAAGGATCCGGCTTTTTCTTTTGAAGGAAAGCGGCAGGGGGAGATCAGATGAAGTATTCCATCAAGGCCAAATTTGCAGTGATCTTTATTGCGGTTATGATGTTGACCTTCCTTGCCTGTGTGGTCCTGAACAATCTGTTTTTAAAGCAGTATTATACCATTTACAAGAAATCTCAGTTATCTGAGATGTACGAGATCATCAATAATTCCTGGGACGATCGGATCTTTGATGCGGCCACCCAGGAAGAACGTGATGAAGCATATGAATCCGTCCTTCCTATCCTTCAACAGCTTCGCGACGAATACGGTGCGGAGTATCTTGTGATGAGTAGTGATTGGTCGGATTTTTGTTGTTCCGCAAATAACAGTGCTTCCCTGATGTATCGTCTTCGTAACAATATCTTCAGGAAGGCGAAGATGGAGCAATACGATCTGAGTAAACAACTGATCATAGGGGAAGTGTCGGTTGCCAGTCGGACCGGAACTTCTTCCTATCTTGAATGCTGGGGAACTCTGGAGCAGGGATATCCTTTCCTGATCACCATCCCCATGGATTCTATCTATGATTCCGCATCTATTGCCAATCGATTTCTTGCCTATATCGGGCTGATCTCCATGTTTTTGGGTGTTATTGTCATGATCCTGACTACCAATCGCATGACCAGGCCTATCCGTGAACTGACCAACCTGTCGGAGCGGATCGCGGATCTGGATTTCACTGCGAAGTATGAGGGAAAATCTCATGATGAGATCGGGGTTCTCGGAAACAACATGAATATCCTTTCCGACAAACTCGAAGGCACCATCAAAGAACTGAAAAGCGCCAACCTTGAGCTGACACGTGATATCCAGAAGAAGGAAGAGATCGATGATATGCGCAAGGACTTCATTTCCAACGTGTCTCATGAACTGAAAACTCCCATTGCGCTCATTTCCGGATATGCAGAAGGTCTTCGGGACGGGATTACGGACGATCCCGAAAGTATGAGCTTTTATTGTGATGTCATTATTGATGAGGCTGCAAAGATGAACCGGATGGTTCAGAAGCTCATGACCTTAAATCAGCTGGAATTCGGTAAGACTCAGACCAATATCGAGCGGTTCTGTCTGACGGAGCTGGCTAGAAATGTGGTTGGTTCTGCTGAGCTTCTGGCAAAAAACAAGAACCTTCAGATGTATTTTGACATGCCTGAGGATCTTTATGTCTTCGGTGACTCCTTCCAGATCGAAGAGGTTCTGACCAATTACGTTTCCAATGCCATTAACCATTGTTCCGGCGAGAATCTGATCTCCGTGCGTGCAGAGATCCTGGGCAATAAGGTCAGAGTCAACGTGAGAAATACCGGTGAAAATATCCCCGAGGATTCTTTGGATAAGGTTTGGGAGAAATTTTATAAGGTTGATAAGGCCAGGACCCGGGAATACGGCGGAAGCGGTATTGGTCTTTCCATCGTAAAGGCCATCATGGAAGCCCACGGTCAGGCCTTCGGAGTGAAAAATACCGACGACGGAGTATGCTTCTGGTTCGAACTTGACCGGGCGTAAACCCATATAACGACTGTAATTTGAGGTATTTTCAGGGAATTGCGGAAAATTGATAAAAAATCGACAATTTTCTCTTGACAATTCCGGAAATATATATTATGATTCCGTTTGTTCGGATTCGAGGCGTGGCTCAGTTTGGTAGAGCGCTGCGTTCGGGACGCAGAGGTCGCAGGTTCAAATCCTGTCGCCTCGACTTCATCATCGAGGCTCGTTGGTCAAGCGGTTAAGACGCCGCCCTCTCACGGCGGAAACAGGGGTTCGATTCCCCTACGGGCTACATCGGATTGCATCGACCTGCGTTGATGCAATCCGTTTTTTTGTGTAAGCAACGAGCCAAGGTTCATCTGCTGTGCTTGCACAAAGCAGATGAACTTTGGCGACTGCCCATCATGTAGCGCGTAGCACGGAATGATGGAGGCAATGAGTTATATAATGTGAGCTTTTTATTCCATCATGAAGTGCGCAGCGCGGAATGATGCCGGAACCGGGAGCACGAAGTGCGGAGGTTCCGGAACACAAAAGAAAAGCAATTGTATGCGAGGGTTACAAAATGGCAAAACAGACGAACAGTTACAATGCTGACAGTATCACCGTTCTGGAAGGCCTGGAGGCGGTCAGAAAACGTCCCGGTATGTATATCGGCAGCGTTTCCGTATCAGGTCTGAACCATCTGGTCTACGAGATCGTGGACAATGCGGTGGATGAACATCTGGCAGGTTACTGCTCCCATATCACAGTGATCCTGGAGAATGACGGCTCCGTTACCGTTGAGGATGACGGCCGTGGTATTCCCGTGGATATGCATCAGAAAGGGGTCTCCGCAGAGCGAGTGGTTTTCACCACGCTTCATGCCGGAGGTAAATTCGATAATCAGTCTTATAAGACCAGCGGCGGTCTTCATGGCGTTGGTTCTTCCGTAGTCAATGCACTTTCAGAATACCTGGAGATCGAGGTCTACAAGAACGGCGAGATCCATTATGACCGTTATGAGCAGGGACATCCCACGGTGGAGCTGGTGGAAGGCTTGCTTCCCGTAAAGGGAAAGACCCGCAAGAAGGGTACCAGGATCCATTTTAAGCCGGACGGCACCATTTTCGAGAAGACCCGTTTTGTTGCGGCTTCCATCATGAGCCGTCTGCATGAAACTGCTTACTTGAATCCCGGCCTTACCATCGATTTTGAGAATCGTCGTGCCGGAGAAGAAGAGAAGATCGTTTATCATGAGGAAAACGGAATTGCCGAGTATATCCGTGTCATCAACAAGGGTAAGGAAGCGCTTCATGATGTGGTCTATTTTTCGGGAAAATGCGAACAGATCGAGGTGGAGGGTGCCTTTCAGTTCGTGACCGGTTTTGAAGAGAAGGTCTTCGGTTTCTGTAACTGTATCGGAACCACCGAGGGCGGTACTCATATCACCGGTTTTAAGACCAAATTTACCACTATTGTAAACAACTATGCCAGGTCACTCGGCATTTTAAAGGATAAGGATCAGAACTTTACCGGTGCGGATACCCGTTGCGGTATGACGGCTATCATCGCCATCAAGCATCCGGATCCGATCTTTGAAGGACAGACCAAGACCAAGCTCGGAAGTGCAGATGCCACCCGTGCTACGGCTTCGGTAACCGGCGAACAGCTGGAGCTGTTCTTTGACCGTCACTTAGACACCATGAAGCAGATCATCTCCTGTGCGGAGAAGTCTGCCAAGCTCAGAAAGCAGGAAGAGAAGAACAAAGCGAATCTTCTGACCAAGAGCAAGTATTCCTTTGACGGAAACGGCAAGCTGGCCAACTGTGAATCCCGGGATGCATCCCGCTGCGAGATCTTCATTGTAGAGGGTGATTCTGCGGGCGGTTCCGCTAAGACGGCCCGTGACCGGAAGTACCAGGCCATCCTCCCCATTCGCGGTAAGATCCTGAACGTGGAGAAGGCTTCCATTGACAAGGTGCTGGCCAATGCCGAGATCAAGACCATGATCCAGGCCTTCGGCTGCGGTTTTTCCGAGGGCTACGGCAATGACTTTGATATCACCAAGCTCCGTTATGACAAGATTGTTATCATGACGGATGCGGATGTGGACGGAGCACATATCGCAACGCTGCTCCTGACATTTTTCTACCGGTTCATGCCGGAGCTGATCAGCGAGGGCCATGTGTATCTGGCCATGCCTCCGCTTTACAAAGCGGTTCCTTCCAGGGGCGAGGAAGAGTATCTTTATGATGACGCCGCACTGGTGAAGTACCGCAGAACTCATAAGAATTTTACGCTTCAGCGTTATAAGGGTCTCGGGGAAATGGATGCAGACCAGCTCTGGGAGACCACCTTAAATCCGGAATCCAGAGTCATGAAACGGGTGGAGATCGACGATGCCCGCATGGCGGATGAGATGACGGAGATCCTCATGGGAAGCGATGTAGAGCCCAGAAGGATCTTTATCCAGAATCACGCACAAGAAGCAGAGCTTGATATTTGATCAGGGAGGAGAAGAAGGTTATGTCAGAGACCATCCTTTCGACGGAATATTCCGGCGAAATGCAACAGTCTTATATTAATTATTCCATGTCCGTCATCACCTCCCGTGCGGTTCCCGATGTACGGGACGGCTTAAAGCCGGTTCAGCGTCGTGTGCTCTATGCCATGAATGAACTGGGCCTCAATTCCGACAAGCCTCACAGAAAGAGTGCACGTATTGTCGGTGATGCCATGGGTAAATATCATCCTCACGGTGATTCATCCATTTACGATGCTCTTGTAGTATTGTCCCAGGATTTCAAGAAGGGCATGGCTCTTGTGGACGGTCACGGAAACTTCGGCTCCATTGAAGGTGACGGAGCCGCTGCAATGCGTTATACCGAGGCCAGATTGAAGAAATTTACCCAGGACGTATATCTTGCGGATCTGGATAAGAATGTGGTGGATTTTGTTCCGAACTTCGATGAGACCGAAAAGGAGCCTTCCGTGCTTCCCGTGCGGATCCCCAACATTCTGGTAAACGGTTCCGAAGGTATTGCCGTTGGTATGACCACCTCGATCCCCACCCACAACCTGGCGGAAGTGATCGACGCCATGAAGGTGATGATCGAAAATCCCTTTGTTACCACCGAGGAGCTTCTGATCTTCATGAAGGGTCCGGATTTCCCAACGGGAGGCATCATTACAAATAAAGATGAGCTTCCGGAGATCTATCGCACCGGTAAGGGCAAGATCAAGATCCGGGGCAGAGCCGAGATCGTTCGTGCTTCCGGGAGAAATGACCGTGACCGCATCGAGATCACCGAGATCCCTTATCCCATGATCGGTGCCAACATCGGCAAATTCTTAAGTGATGTGGTGGCTCTGGCTGAGTCCAAGAAGCTTCCGGATATCGCTGATGTTTCCAACCAGTCCGGTAAGGAAGGCATCAAGATCGTTATTGAACTGAAGAAGGGCGCTGATGCGGAGAAGATCCTCCAGGGACTTTACAAGAAGACCCGTCTTGAGGATACCTTCGGTGTCAACATGCTGGTGATCGTTGACGGAAAGCCCGAGGTCATCGGACTTCGTGAGATCCTGCAGCACTGCATCGATTTCCAGGTTCAGATCAATACCAGAAAATATACAACCCTCCTGAAAAAGGAGCAGGACAACTTAGAGATCCAGGAAGGTCTCATCCGTGCAGTGGATGTCATTGACCTGATCATCGAGATCATCCGCGGAAGTAATGATGTAAAGATGGCCAAGGCCTGTCTGGTGGAAGGTGTGACGGAGGGCATCCGTTTCAAGACTAAGGCGTCCGAGGCTCAGGCCAAGAAGCTGAAGTTTACCGAGCGTCAGGCAACGGCGATCTTAGAGCTCCGTCTTCAGAAGCTCATCGGTCTGGAAGTTCTGGCTCTTCAACAGCAGCATGAAGAGACCCTTAAGAAGATCGCGGAATATACCGAGATCCTTTCCTCCAGAGATGCCATGATGCGTACCATCAAGAAGGATCTGGACCGGATCCGTAAGAACTACGGCATCAAGAGACGTACCAAGATCGATAATCTGGAAGAGGCTGTTTATGAAGAGGCTGCACCTCAGTCCTTTGACGCAGTCTTTGCCGCTAACCGCTTCGGTTACGTAAAACTCATCGAGGAAAATGCATTTTCCAAGAATGAAGCGGCAGTAAGAGAAGAGAACTCCACCGTGATCTCCTGTACCAGTTCCTCCAGGATCTGGGTCTTCACCAAAGAAGGTTCCCTTCATACCCTGAAGATGAGCGATATGCCCCTTTCCAAGCCGAGAGACAAGGGGACTCCCCTGGATAATATCTCCAACTTTGTAAGCTCTGAGGAAACCGTGGGCGGTTACTTCAACTGCGCAGATGTTCTGAATGAGGAGCTGATCTTCATTACGGAGCAGGGTCTTGCCAAGAGGACCATCGGTCTGGAGCTTGATTCCGTCAAGCGTACCGTGGCTGCCACCAAGCTGGGAGATAATGACCGACTCATCGGCGTATTCCGTACGGATAAGACGGAAGTCCTGATGATCACAGACCGGGGCAGAGTGCTCAGGGTTGCTGTGAGCGA
Source organism: Lachnospiraceae bacterium (assembly GCA_017614345.1). Taxonomy (GTDB): domain Bacteria; phylum Bacillota; class Clostridia; order Lachnospirales; family Lachnospiraceae; genus JAGACB01. Next base: position 25,545 of record JAGACB010000222.1, on the reverse strand, counting down.
GCTTCCTCTGATGAAGAAGAACGCTGCAGGAAACAAGGCCATGAAGGTGGATCCCGGTGATAAGATCGTTCAGGTATTCTTTGCAGATCCCGGTGAGGAAGTGATCTGCACCCTTCACGAGGTGAAGTACAACCTGACCGGTAAGAAGGCAAAGCATACCAATTCCAAAGGAGATGTCCTGAAGAAAACGGATGCGATCGGATGATCTTTGGTCCGGAAAAATGTTTATTTTCCTCTTTTTTGAAGAGGTGACAGGCTCTGTTTTCCTGTAAATACAGCATTTTTTATAGAAAAATCCGTATTTTTCGCAAAAAATCATCGATTTTATGCTTGCATTTTGAGAAAACAGGTGCTATATTACATTATGTTGTATGGAGTTAATGAGTGGGCTTTGCAAAGAGCCCACTCATTTTTGATGAAAAAATTGGATGGTTCGAACATGACAAAAAAAGAATCCTACGAAAAGAGGACGGAAGAGCTTCTGGCTCCGATCCTGGAAGGTGCACATTGTACACTGGTTGACGTGGAATATGTCAAGGAAGCCGGAACGTTCTACCTGAGGGTTTATGCGGATAAGCAGCCCGGAGGCATCACTATTGATGACTGCGAGGTGATCAGCCGTGCTCTTGATGTGAAGCTGGATGAAGAGGATTTCATCGACGGGGAATATGTGCTGGAGGTATCCAGCCCCGGACTTGACAGACCTCTGAAGAAGGCGAGAGATTTTGAACGCAGTATCGGTGAGGATATCGAGCTGAAGTTCTATTCTCCTTTTCAGGGAGAGAAGGAATGGGTCGGTAAGCTTCTTGCCTATTCCGATGAGAAGAAGACGATCACGGTCATGCTTGATGAAGAGAAGCCCGAAGGCACTGAGATCTCCATTTCGGATCTTTCCATGTGCCGGTTATATGTAGAGTTTTAAGCAATCTAAGAACATACAGTCATCTTGAAGAAAATAAACGGAGGATTAAAAAGATGAGCGACAGTATCAAAGGCGCCCTTGACGCGTTAGAGGAAGAGAAAGGCATTAAGAAGGAGAAGATCCTTAAGACCATTGAAGAATCTCTGGTAAGTGCCTGCACCAAGCATTACGAGGAACTTCGCAATGAGAAGAAGGACGGCAAGAAGAGTAAAGCCGTTTCTTTGGATGCGGAGCCCGAAACCCCTTCCACGCCCTGGGATATCCGTGCTCATGTTGATCCCGAGACCATGGATATTGAAGTATTCCTGATCAAGACTGTTTGCGAGACGGTTACGGATGAAGTTTCCGAGATCTCTCTGCAGGCTGCAAGAGACATCAATCCCGATGTAACCTACGGAGATACCGTTCGTGTGGATCTGGATGCTACCCAGTTCTGCCGTATTGCTGCAGGTCAGGCCAGACAGACCATTACCCAGAAGATCCGTGAGGAGGAGAAGGACTCCATCCTTGAGGAATATCGTTCCAAGCAGGGCAAGGTTGTGACCGGAACCGTTCAGCGTTTCTCCGATCGTGACGGCAGCAGAAGAGTATTTGTCAATCTGAACCGTACCGAGGGTATCCTGTCCGAGAAGGATCAGATCCCCGGTGAGGTTTTAACACAGAATCAGAGAATTAAGGTTTATGTCCTTGAGGAGCGTCCGGATCGTAATCCGGTTCAGGGCGAAAAGAAGAAGTGGCCCAGAGTCATGCTTTCCAGAAGCAATCCCGGACTTGTCAGAGGACTGTTTGAGTCTGAGATCGCCGAGATCCGCGACGGTATCGTGGAAGTGAAGGCTGTCAGCCGTGAGGCAGGCCACAGAAGCAAGGTTGCCGTTTATTCCCACGACCCGAACGTTGATGCAGTAGGTTCCTGTGTAGGTCCCAACGGAAGCAGGATCAATTCCATCATCGCAGAACTGAACGATGAGAAGATCGACGTTGTGGAATGGGATGAGAACCCTGCGCTTCTCATCGAGCATGCACTGGCTCCCGCATCCGTAACTCTTGTTATGGTAAGCGAGGATTCCGATGACCGCAGTGCTCTTGTAGTAGTTCCCGATTATCAGTTATCCCTGGCCATCGGCCGGGAAGGTCAGAATGCAAGACTTGCTGCAAAGCTGACCGGATATAAGATCGATATCAAGTCCTATACTCAGGCAAAGGAATCCGGTATCTTCGAACAGCTCGAGCTGGATGATGAATACGAAGGCTACGGCTACGAGGATTATGAAGAGGGTTCCGGTGAGGAAGAGGAATATGAAGAAGGCGAGTACGAAGAGGCTGAGGAAGCTGCTGAAGACTCTGCTGAAGAATCAGAGGAATGATCCGAAGATCAGTTACGGGAAAATGATCCCGATATGGTTAGGTTTGATCGGATCATAGGAGAGTAAGGTGATCTCATGACGAAACAGGTACAGCCTCCCAAGAAAAAGGTTCCCATGCGGACCTGTGTGGGTTGCCGGACGGAACAACCGAAGAAAGAACTGATGCGGATCGTCCGGACGGAGGAAGGAACACTGATCTATGATCCGACGGGCAGAGCCCACGGACGCGGAGCTTATCTTTGCAAGAAGAAGGAATGCTTAGATGTAGCCTGTAAGAATCACGGGCTGGAGAGAGCATTTTCCGCACCGGTATCCAAAGAAGCTTTGATGCAGCTTTCGGTTTCCGTATTCGGTGAGCCAAAGGAGTAATATGAATCGGATCTTTTCAATGATCGGCCTCGGAAGAAGGGCCGGAAAGGTAACGGCCGGACAGGTGGCAGTGGAACAGGCGGTGAAATCAAAAAAGGCCTGCCTGGTGATCGTAGCCACGGATGCTTCGGACCGTTCCAAAAAGGATTTTAAGTCCATGTGCGAATATCGGCATATTCCGTGTCTGGAATACGGGCTGATGGAAGAACTGGGACATGCTGTAGGCGGTGAATTCAATGCCGCACTGGCAGTTTCCGACAGCGGATTTGCAAACCAGATCCTGAAGCTGGCGGAGGAAGAAAAGAAATAAACACAACTCAAATGATCTTCCGCAGACATTTTCCTGCGGATCCAGATATGATTTTATTGATTGAAGGAGAGTAAATCGACTTTGGAAGAGAACAACAATGTAACAGGCAACATCGAATCAGGAAAAGCTGAAGGTGATTCTGCTCAGGCGCCCAAGAAGAAAAAGATCGCGATCGTGTTCCGTCCTCAGAACCTGAAATCCGACGGTTCCGGACGCGGATCCCGTTCCGGCGGTTCTTCCGGCAGAGCCCGTACAGGCGGTACTGCAGGCAAGAAGGAAGCTCCGGCAGCCCCTGCTGCAGAAGCTCAGGCGCAGACATCCAAGACTGTAAAGAAGCCTTCCTCGACCATCAAAGCGGTTCCGAAGCCGACCGAGACTCCGGAGAAGAAGGAGCCTAAGACTTCTAAGAAGAAGGTGGAAGAGGCTCCCGCAGAGACCGTAAGCGCTCAGAAGACCGAGCAGGCTGCTGTTGCAGCTGCTGCAGAGGCTTCCGAGGCTGTAGCTGCAGAAGCTGCAAAGAAGGAAGAGGCTGCTCCCGAGAAGACGGAAGAAAAGAGCGCAAAGACCCCTGCGAAGACAACGAAGACCAAGACTGCCAAGACCAAGGCAGAAAAGGCTGAGAAGGATTCTCAGGAGAAGCCTGCGGAAGAGGCTGCAAAGCCTGCTGAGAAGGTTGAAGCGGAAAGTGCTCCCGAGAAGCCTGCAAAGACCGAGAAGGCTGAAAAGAAGGAAGCTCCCGCAGAGGAGAAGACAGCTGCTCCCGAACCCGAGAAGAGTGCGGAGAAGGAAGCTGCTTCCACGCAGGATGCTCAGTCCGGCGATAAGAAGACCGGTCAGCCCGTGATCAAGCCTGATACCGGCAGAACCATTGTAAGACCGGTCCCCAGAAGAAATATCTATGCGGAGATGAATTCTGCGAAGGAAGCTGCAGGCCGTACCGGCTCCCGTGACGGAAGAGGTGACGGAAGCAGAGACCGTGCTGCAGGCCAGGGACAGAGAGGCGGCCGTGACGGCGGATTCCGTCAGGGTCAGGGTTCCGGCTCCAGAAGCCAGGATTCCCGCCAGGGCGGATTCTCCAGATCAGGAGAAGGACGTCCCGATTTTGCAAAAGATAAGGACGAGAGAGATTCCAGACCCGGACAGGGCAGAGGTCAGGGATTCGGAAAGGGCCAGGGAGGAAGAAGAGATTCCAGACCTTCCGGCGGTTTCGATTCCACCCCTGCACAGGCTAAGCCTCAGGATTCCAGACGTCCCAAGGATTTCGAGCGTAAGGCAAAGGAGCACGGTAAGAAATACGACCAGCCCAAGAATGCCGAGAATACCAGAAATCTCGAGAAGTCCTATAAGAACAAGAGACCTCAGACACCTGCTCCTCAGCCTGTTGAGAAGAAGGAAGATGAGATCAAGACCATTACCCTTCCCGAGCACATGACCATTAAGGAGCTGGCGGAAGCTTTGAAGCAGCAGCCTGCAGCCATTGTCAAGTCTCTGTTCATGAAGGGCGAGATCGTTACCATCAACAGCGATATCACCTATGAAAAGGCGGAAGAGATCGCTCTGGAATACAACTGCATCTGCGAACCGGAAGGTAAGGTGGATGTGATCGAAGAGCTCTTAAAGAACTCCGATGTGGAAGACAGCGAGGAAACTCTTGTAAAGAGAGCACCTGTTGTCTGCGTTATGGGTCACGTTGACCACGGTAAAACTTCCCTTCTTGATGCGATCCGTTCTACGAATGTGACCTCCCGTGAGGCCGGCGGTATTACCCAGCACATCGGTGCTTATACCGTTAAGTGCAACGGTCAGGATATCACCTTCTTAGATACCCCCGGACATGAAGCATTCACCGCCATGAGAATGCGTGGTGCCATGTCTACGGATATTGCGATCCTGGTTGTAGCTGCAGACGACGGTGTAATGCCTCAGACTGTAGAAGCGATCAACCATGCAAAGGCAGCCGGTGTTGAGATCATCGTTGCCATTAATAAGATCGATAAGCCCGGTGCTAACATTGAGCGTGTTAAGCAGGAGCTGACCGAATATGAACTCGTTGCGGAAGACTGGGGCGGTTCCACCATTTTCGTTCCCGTATCCGCAAAGTCCCACGAAGGTATCGATAACCTTCTGGAGATGATCCTTCTTGCTGCAGATGTGATGGAGCTGAAGGCCAATCCCAAGCGTAAGGCAAGAGGTATCGTCATCGAGGCTGAGCTGGACAAGGGCCGCGGTCCCGTGGCTACCGTTCTGGTTCAGAAGGGTACCCTTCATGTGGGAGATATCATCGCCATCGGATCCTGCTACGGTAAGGTCCGTGCAATGATCGACGATAAGGGCAGAAAGGTGAAGGAGGCAGGTCCTTCCATCCCTGTTGAGGTACTGGGTCTGAATGATGTACCTATGTCCGGTGATATCGTTGTAACTCATGCAAACGAGAAGGATGCGAGAGCATTTGCCGATACCTTCATCAAGCAGAAGAGAGAGAAGCTCTTAGACGAGACCAGAAAGAACCTGACCCTCGACGGACTGTTCGACGAGATCAAGGCCGGAAACGTGAAGGAACTGAACCTGATCCTGAAGGCCGATGTACAGGGTTCCGTAGAGGCTGTCAAGACCTCCCTGCAGAAGCTGTCTAATGAAGAAGTTGTTGTTAAGGTGATCCACGGCGGTGTTGGTGCCGTTAATGAATCCGATGTTATGCTTGCATCGGCTTCCAATGCCATCATCATCGGCTTCAACGTTCGTGTTGAGCCTGCCGCAAAGAGCAGCGCAGACCGTGAAGGCGTAGACTTAAGACTGTACCGCGTCATCTATCAGGCAATCGAGGACGTGGAGGCAGCGATGAAGGGTATGCTGGATCCCGTATACGAGGAGAAGATCATCGGTCACGCAGAGATCCGTCAGATCTTCAAGTCCTCTGCAGTCGGCATGATCGCCGGTTCCTATGTGAAGGACGGTGTGATCCAGAGAGGCTGCTCCGTTCGTATCACCCGTGAGGGCGAGCAGATCTACGAAGGACCTCTTTCTGCTCTGAAGCGTTTCAAGGACGATGTGAAGGAAGTCAAGGAAGGCTACGAGTGCGGTATGTCCTTTGAGAAGTTCAACGATCTGAAGGAAGAGGATATGATCGAGGCATATATCATGGTTGAGATGCCTCGGTAATAAAGTAACAGTTCGAAGGACTGTTCCGACGCTTTGCGGAGGAAACCATTCCTCATTTATAACTAAATCTAAATCAAAAATTAAGAAGTCCGGCGGTTTCAAAACTTGAAATTGCCGGACTTTTAGTATATAATGTTACAATATGCGTTTACTGTATACGCATGTGGGAAATGATTGAGTGACGGCGGTTTATGACTTGCCTGATGGCCTCTTTTGGCAGGCCGGAGACAGAAAGGTTTTACGAGAATGAAAAAGAACAGTATCAAAAATAACCGGATCAACGGGGAGTTTCAGAAGGAGATCGGACTCATTATCCAGAACGGGATCAAGGATCCCCGGATCTCCGGCATGACCAGTGTGGTTGATGCAGAAGTAACCCCGGATCTGAAATATTGTACCGTATATATCAGCGTGCTGGGAGATCAGGAATCTCTTGACTCCACCATGGAAGGCCTGAAGGCGGCTGCCGGCTTTATCCGCCGGGAACTGGCTCACAGGATCAATCTCCGTTATACTCCTGAGCTGATCTTTAAGTCAGATGCTTCCATCGAGTACGGTGTTACCATGACACACCTGATCGAGGACGTTATTGAGGCCGATCAGCAGAAGAAGGCTGAGGCGGATGCACGGATCACCAAGACCATTGATGACCTGATCAAAGAAGCCAAGGACCGGGTTCCCTTCGGGGCACTTACTGTAGGTATCTGCGGTCATGTGCGTCCCGACGGTGACTGCATCGGTACCTGTATGGGACTGTACCATTATCTGAAACAGTTTGAAGGAATCAAGCTCCGGGTTTATCTGGATCATTTCAAGGATCAGTTCCTGAATGTGATCCCGGAATCCGATGCGATCCTTTCCGAATATGACGGAGAGCATCTGGATGTGTTATTTGTCCTGGATTGTTCTTCCGTGAACGATCATCGTGTGGGGATCATTGACGATCCGTTAAATGCTGCCGACTACCTGATCTGCATTGACCATCATGTCAGCAACGAAGGCTTTGCGGATTTTGATCATATCAGACCGGATGCATCCAGTGCGTCCGAGGTGCTCTTTGAGCTCCTGGATCCCGAGAAGATCAATGCCAATGTGGCTCAGTGTCTGATGACCGGTGTGGTTCATGATACCGGCGTATTCAAGCATTCCAACACCTCTGCAAAGACCCTTGAGGTGGCTTCTGTTCTGAAGGCAAAGGGTGCGGATCTGTCACAGATCGTGAATGAGACCTATTTCATGAAGAGCTTTGTTCAGAACCGCATCAGCGGCGTTGCTTATGCAAAGGCAGAGCTGTTTGCCGGAGGCAGAGGCATCATCTCCGCGCTGACTGAGGAAGACATGAAGAAGGAAGGGGCTACCCCCACAGATCTGGACGGCATTGTGGACGTGCTCCGCAGTACCGAAGGCGTGGAGTGTGCCGTATTCCTGTATCAGCTTCCCGGAGATACGGAGGAGTACAAGGTATCCCTTCGTTCCAATCATGAGCTTGACGTGAGTGTTATTGCTGCTTCCTACGGCGGAGGCGGTCATGTGAGAGCAGCCGGCTTCTCCCTGAAAAAGGGCCTGGAAGAGGCTTTTGTTGAAGTTGTCCGCGTGATCAACGAGGCACTTGATTAAAAAAATGAAAATCCGGCATAACAGATTTTATGAGTAACTGCCCGGAATTCTTTGATCAAAAATTCTATCGGAGGTATCATGGACGGAATCCTGATCATCAATAAGCCGAAGGGATTTACCTCCCATGATGTGGTGGCAAAGCTTCGGGGGATCTTAAGGACCAAAAAGATAGGCCATACGGGAACCCTGGATCCGGATGCCACAGGAGTGCTTCCGGTGTGTGTCGGAAAGGCTACCAGGCTTTGCGAGGTTCTTGCCGACCATGACAAATGCTACCGTGCACGGATCCGTCTCGGCATCAGTACGGATACCGAGGATCTTTCCGGAACCGTTCTTTCCGAGATCAGTTCCGAGGAAGTAAAGAGGCGTGTTGCCGAGGAGGATTTCCGAAAGGCTGTGGAAGCCTTAACAGGAGATCTGATGCAGATCCCTCCCATGTATTCCGCCATCAAGATCGGCGGAAAGAAATTATACGAATATGCCAGAGCCGGTGTGGAGATCGAACGGGAAGCAAGACCGGTTACCGTTTATTCTGTCGAGATCCTGGAATGGAACTGCCCGGAAGCGGAGCTTTTGATCTCCTGCTCCAAGGGTACCTACATCCGTTCCTTCTGCAGAGACTTAGGTGATTCTCTCGGTGTGGGAGGCGCGCTTGCTGCTCTCGAACGGACTAAGGTGGATCGGTTTTCCCTTGAAGATGCACTGACACTCGAAGAGGTGGAAGCCTGCAGAGATAACGGTTTCACCTTTGACCACGGCTTTGTTCCTTTGGAGGAGGTCTTCCGGGATCTTCCGAAGGTCTGTACTACCCCGGAAGAAGGAGACAAGCGTCTCAGAAACGGAAATAAGCTTTTGCAGGAACATTTTTCACCTGTTCTTACAAAGGAGGAGGTAACCGGTTATATCTCCGTCTGCGATTCCGACGGCACCTTTTTGGGACTGTATCGCATGGATCCGGAGACCGGAGAACTCAGTCCGTTTAAAATGTTTCTTTGATCCGATCGATGATCCGGTAACTAAGTGACCGGAGATCCGGATCCGAAGAATTTGAAATGTTACTATCACGCAGGAGAATGCCATGTTGGTGGTTTCTTATCAGGATGTCCGGCCCGAGGCTATGACGGAGCTTATTGATTCCTTTGACGGAGGAATGGCTGTCACCCTCGGAAAAATGGACGGACTTCATCGGGGGCATATGGAGCTGGTCCGCGAGATCGTGGATCATGCAAAGAAATATAATGAGAATCATCGCTCCCGGAGAGGAAGCGTGGTGGTCAGTTTCGGTAAGCAGGTCTATCGTGTGGTCACGAATCAGAATACGCCGGTTCTCTCTACCTTAAAGGAGCAGGAACTGATCCTGAAGTCGGAGGGGGTTCTGCCGGATCTTCTGGTGGAGTATCCGTTTACCCCTGAGCTTCGGGATATGGAGGCGGACTGTTTTCTCGAGACGGTACTCAGAGATACCTTCGGCTGCCGTTTTGTCAGTATCGGAGATGATTTCTGTTTCGGTCATATGCGCCGGGGGAATGCGGCGTATATGAAGCGATACGGTGATGATCACGGTTTTGAGACCAGTGTTCATGCCAAACTCACGGAAGAAGGAAGAGTGATCAGTTCCACCGCAGTTGCGGAGGAGGTCACCAAAGGACACATGCAGAAGGCTACGGCCATGCTTGGTCGCCCCTACAGTGTCTACGGAGAAGTGGTTCACGGTAATCATTACGGAACCGGCATGGGATTTCCCACAGCTAATCAGGTTCCGGCACCGGAGAAGCTCCTTCCTCCCAACGGAGTTTATTTATCCAGAACTTATGTGGTGTCCGAAGGAAAATGGTATGAGTCCATTTCAAACATCGGCACCAGACCTACCGTCACACAGGATACCGTAAGGACCTGTGAGACACATATATATTCTTTTCACGAGGATATCTACGGAAAGGAGATCCTGGTGGAACTCCTTTCATTTATGAGGCCGGAGCGTGCCTTCTGCACGATCACGGATCTGACCGAACAGGTCATGGCGGATATGGAGATGGGAAGGGCTCTCCACAGAAACCGCTGAGCCTTGTGAAGAGGGGAACATGAAGAAGCTTGCCGGCAGGAACGAGCCTGCCAAAGAAACAGCAAGACCTGTCTGAAATCAGGAAGAATTGAGGAAAAAAACATTGAACCCTATCAGGAAAAACGGAAAACTGATCCTCGGGATCCTGGGCGCAGTCTGCGTCCTGTTGATCGTGGGAGATCTGGTTGTTAATATAATAGGCGATAAACAAGAAAAGAACGGTCTCGTTCCGGGAGAGACGGGCTCCAATCCCCCTGCTAATCTGGCGGGCTTGGACCTGGCATATGAAACCTCTTCGGAGGATCCTTCGGAAAAACCGGATCCCGTATCGTTAAGCAATACGGATCTGTCCGGAGACGGCAATACAAGTGAAGGCGAGACCGGTCAGGAGGAACCTTCGGAAAGCGCTTCTGATGAGACGGATATGGAAAGCTCTTCTCCTGAAGGCACCACAGAAGAGGAAAGCACGGAGGAGGCAACCTCCGAAGAAGATACCTCCGAACAGCCCACAGAGACTGAGGAACCTACAGAAGAGCCTACCGAGGAACCTACGGAAGAAACCACGGAAGAGCCCACCAAAGCTCCCGATCCCAGAGAGCAGGTGCTCAACCACTACCAGAACCTCGGTGTGGTCAATGACGTCAATAACTATCTGAATGTCCGCGACAGTGCTTCTCTTGACGGTACCGTGATCGGTAAGGTCTTAAAGTACGGCGGCGTGAACATTCTTGAGTCCACCGGAGACGGTTGGCTGAAGATTTCATTTCCCTATGCGGAATGCGGCTACGGCTATGTTTACGGAGAGTTTGTCTCCGTAGGTGAAGATGCCATTGCCCTGGCGGTGTCCAATTCCATGCAGATGATCAGTGTGACCACTGAGGTACTGAACGTTCGTGAGGAGCCCAATACGGATTGTAAGATCCTGACCCAGATCATCACCGGTGAGCATTATCAGGTGGTGGGAATGGAGAACGGCTGGGTGGAGATCACCTTAGGTACCAACGATGCCACCGGAGAAGACATCCTGGCATATGTAAAAGATGATTATGTAGAGCTTGGTTATTACCTTTCCGAGCCCATTGAATATGTTCCCGAAGTGACCATTAATCCGGTCCGTACCCAGCTGGTGGAATTTGCACTTCAGTACCTGGGCGGACGTTATGTATGGGGCGGTGAGACCCTTGGTGAGGGGGTAGACTGCTCCGGCTTTACCAAGCAGGTATTTGCCCACTTCGGATATTATCTCCATCGCGTTTCCTACGATCAGGCAACCATGGGAACCCCCATTACCGCCGAGCAGATGCAGCCCGGTGATCTGATCTTCTACAGCAGACCGGGTCTTACCATCGGTCATGTGGGAATCTACATCGGTAACGGACAGGTGCTCCACGCCTATAACGTACAGCGCGGCATCATCATTTCTCCGTACAACTACGCGACTCCCATGAAGATCGTAAATATCATCGGAGATTAACTCTTTAGGAAAATGATCATGAATTCAGAAGAACATATCAATGAACCTGCACCTGAGACTGAAAAGGCTCAGGCAGCCCCCGGAAAGAAAAAGCTTACCGGAAAAAAGGTTTTGAAGACCATCGGAAAATGCATCCGGATTCTTATCATCCTGGTGCTCGCCGGTATCCTGGCAGTTCTCGGGATCAGTTCGCTGGTCACGGGAACCACGGCCAACAGGATCCTGCCTTCCGATTCTGCAGAGCTTGATCACGCAGACGCAGCTCTGGTCCTGGGATGTGCCGTATACAACGGAAAACCCAGTCCCATGCTTCAGGACCGTTTGGACACGGCTATTGAACTGTATAAAGACGGCAAGGTCTCCAAGCTTCTTATGAGCGGAGATCACGGAAAGCAATATTACGACGAGGTCGGGACCATGAAACGCTATGCCATTGATGCTGGCGTTCCCTCGGAAGACATTTTCATGGATCACGCCGGCTTTTCGACCTACGAATCCGTATATCGTGCCAAGGAGATCTTCCAGTGTGACAGTATCATTGTGGTAACTCAGAAGTATCACCTGTACCGTGCACTGTATCTCTGTGACCGTATGGATCTGAAGTCTCAGGGTGTTTCTGCCAGTCTCAGATCCTATCCGGGACAGAACTATTATGATTTTCGTGAGGTTCTGGCCCGTAATGAAGCATTTCTCTTCGGTATCACCAAACCGGCTCCGACCTATTTAGGAGACCCTTATCCCATCACCGGGAACGGAGACGATACCAACGACTGAAAAACAAGAATAAATAACCGTTAGGAGATTAAGCATATGGCTTTATTTTCAAAGAAGAATCAGAATCCTCCTGCAGCAGATACGGCTCAGGAAAATGAGAACAAGGTATCCCGGCCGGCAGAAGAAGAAACTCCGGTAGCTTCCGTTATGAAGGACAGTCCCTTCGGATCCTTTGTCATGGGGGTTCTGGATGTATTTTCCCTGAAGGAAGATGTTGATGTGGTGGTTGTCGGCCGGATCATCGGAAGAGCCCTTCCGGAGGATGCCGTTTACGTTACCAGCCTGGGAAATGACGATGAAGCGATCATTTTCACGAATCTGGCAGGCATTGAAGTGGAAAATAAGAAGGTTCCTTTTGCCAAAGACGGACTTGCAGCTGTTCGTGTACGCAACGGATACAGAATGAATCTCAAACCCGGAAGTGTGATCTTTACCAGAGATCAGGGCCCGGATCAGGTGCGTAAGGCATATCTGAACGCCCTTGGCGAGTATTATATCCAGAAGAAGAATATGCAGCTCGGAAAGGCAGACCGCGAGAACCTTTCTCTGACAGACTGTGTTGAACTTTCCCGTATCTTCCGTCTGTATCTGGATCAGATCAAGGCCAATATGACGGATGCGGACAGAAAAGAGAGCGATCAGCGGCTTCAGTACCTGAAGGAAATGACCCTGGATAAGCTCTTCAATGCAAGATCCATCTATACGGTTGTGAACAAGAAGACAACGGAGCCTCATATGTTCTCCGTGACCGTTCCGCTTAAGAATCAGGAAGGCAGTTACTACTGCGCACCGCCGGATGTACGTCTTATCACAAAGGCTTATGTAAAGATCTTCGGCCCCATGTATGATGCCAAGGTTTACGAGATCCGTGAGATCGCCAATGATGAAGTGGAAAGAAACCGCATCCGTGAATTCTTAGATCAGATATTCCATCTGAACGGCGCCGAAGCGATCACCCTGATCTACGATAACGTGGGCTTTACCAGAGAAGAACTGGAACCCAGATTAGATCGTGAAGCTCTGATGGAAGGCAGTTCCGATGAGAGCAACAAAACAGAAGATGAGAGAGCTGTTCCCATTACCAATCCTGCTCTGGAAAGATGGATCCTTCTTTTAAGTCAGACGGATCCGGAATCCTCCTCTCAGGCTGATGTAGCTTCCCGTCTGTATTATCGATTCATGACCAAGGAGCTTGCGAACGCCAAATTCCTGATCCCCATCAGCGATGAAGTTGAGAAACTTGCCCCGGAAGAGAACAAGGAGACCGTTGTAGAAGCCGGTGCAAGCCTGAAGCTTCCTGTGGTCCCCGGCAGGAACGAGAAGCCTGCAACCCTTCTGTTCACCGACTGGAGACGCCTTCGTGCCGATTACAGCCAGGAAAACGCTCTGGTTCAGACCCTGGATGAAGTTCTGGAGAGAATGGACTGTGTGATCAACCTGAACAAAGCAACCGGAACCGGCATCTACCTTTCCAAGGAGACCTACGAACAGTTAAAAGCTTTGGATTGATACATATATCCAATCCCGAGGCTTAATGATTATGACACAAAAAGTGCCCGGAGTTTTCTACTCGAACGAAAACTCCGGGCACTTTTTGTTGTTAAACATCAAATAATCAGTTTTGTTTTACTTTAGCGATCAGGGCTTCTTATGATGGCTTTATCTGACCAAAAAAATCAATGTGTAAATAACGCTTTCAGATCGTATTCAGTGCTTCCCGGACGGAGCGGGCGAATTCGCCTACTGCCTTGGGAGCGTTTTTGCCTTCTTTGGCAATGATCCGGATGATGGCAGAGCCGATGATGATTCCGTCGGACTGAAGGGCCATGGCTTTGGCACTGTCAGGACCGGAGATACCGAAGCCTACGGCAACGGGGATGTTGTTTTCACTCTTTACCAGCTGAACCATGGAAGAAATGTCCGTGGTGATGTTGGAGCGGACACCGGTAACGCCGAGAGAGGAAACGCAGTAAACAAAGCCTTCTGCTTCCTTGGCGATCATGCGGATCCGGTCGTGGGAGGTAGGTGCGATGAGGGAAATGAAATCAAGTCCGTAGGAATCACAGGTGGTCTTGAATTCTTCTTTTTCCTCGAAGGGAACGTCCGGAAGGATGATACCGTTCATGCCCACTTCCTTTGCAGTCTTTAAGAACCGGTCTGTGCCGTAGGAGAATACCACGTTGGCGTAGGTCATGAAGACCATGGGAATGGGAAGCTCAGAACGGATCTCGCGGATCATTTCAAATACGGAATCCGTGGTGACACCGCCTTCCAGAGCACGGTTATTTGCCTCCTGGATCACAACGCCTTCAGCTGTGGGATCGGAGAAGGGGATACCAAGCTCAATGAGGTCTACACCGTTCTTTACCAGTTCCCGGAGAACTTCTTTGGTGGTTTCCAGGTCGGGATCACCGCAGGTAACAAAGGCCACAAAGGCTTTATGCTTTTCAAAAGCTTCTTTTACGGAGTGTTCGGTAAACTGTGTCATTCGGAAATGTCCTCCCCTCTGTATCTTGCAATGGCTGCGCAGTCCTTATCGCCGCGGCCGGAGATGGTGATGACCATGATCTGATCCTTGCTCATGGTAGGAGCTTTCTTCAGAGCGTAAGCGACAGCGTGAGAGCTTTCGATGGCAGGGATGATGCCTTCGGTTCTGGAAAGATATTCAAAGGCATTTACTGCTTCTTCATCTGTGATGGCTACGTACTGAGCACGCTTGATATCGTAAAGATAAGCATGTTCGGGGCCTACACCGGGATAGTCAAGACCGGCACTGATGGAGTAAACCGGGGCGATCTGTCCGTATTCGTTCTGGCAGAAGTAGGACTTCATACCATGGAAAATGCCAAGCTTTCCGGTGGCAATGGTGGCAGCTGTTTCAAAGGTATCGATACCGCGACCTGCTGCTTCGCAACCGATGAGCTCTACACCCGGATCATTAATGAAGTGGTAGAAGGAGCCGATGGCATTGGAACCGCCGCCTACGCAGGCAAGTACTGCATCCGGAAGACGTCCTTCCTTCTCTAACATCTGCTGCTTGATCTCCTTGGAGATCACAGCCTGGAAATCACGGACAATGGTGGGGAAGGGGTGAGGACCCATAACGGAACCGAGAACGTAGTGGGTGTCTTCGATCCGGCTGGTCCATTCTCTCATGGTCTCGGAAACGGCATCCTTCAGAGTGGCTGTTCCGGAATCAACCGGATGAACCTTTGCTCCCAGGAGCTTCATCTTGTAGACGTTGAGTGCCTGACGCTCGGTATCCACACGGCCCATGAAGATCTCGCATTCCATCCCCATAAGGGCTGCAATGGTTGCGGTAGCAACACCGTGCTGACCTGCACCGGTCTCTGCGATGACTCTGGTCTTGCCCATTTTCTTGGCAAGCAGAACCTGGCCTAAGCAGTTGTTGATCTTGTGAGCACCGGTATGGTTTAAATCCTCACGTTTTAAGTAGATCTTTGCACCGCCCAGATCCTTTGTCATTTTCTCTGCATAGTAGAGGCGGGAAGGTCTTCCTGCATAATCATTGAACAGCTGAGTCAGCTCAGCCTGAAACTCCGGATCGTTCTTGTAATGATCATAAGCCTCTTCCAGCTCGATCACTGCATTCATCAGAGTCTCGGGAATATACTGACCGCCGTGGATTCCGAATCTTCCTTTCGAATTAGACATGTTATCGATTCCTTTCGTTATTTCAAGATTTTGCTTCACTGATAAATATCTTTTTATCGCTTGATCTCATGAGCGCTTCTCCGCAAAGAACCGCTTTGGCCCCTGCTGCCCTCTGAGCCCGGATGTCTTCGGGAGTTTTGCTTCCGGATTCGGAAACAAAGAGGCAGGTCTCGGGGATCAGGTCCCTTAAAGAAGCGGAGAGTGCCAGGTCTACGGAAAAGTCCTTCAGGTTCCGGTTGTTGACTCCCAGCATCACAGATCCTACCTTTACAGCTCTGCGGATCTCTTCCGCATCATGGGTCTCCACCAGAGCGGAAAGCCCCAGCTCGTTGCAGATCCCCAGATATTCGGAAAGCTGCAGGTCTGAAAGAATGGCTGCGATGAGAAGCACTGCATCGGCCCCCATGACCTTGGCTTCGTAGATCATGTATTCGGATACCGTGAAGTCCTTCCTGATCATGGGAAGTGATATTTCACTTCGGATCTCCCGGAAGATCTCATCCGAACCTAAGAACCACTTGGGCTCTGTGAGAACGGAGACACAGTCGGCACCGGCCTCTTCGTATTCCTTCGCGATCTTCAGATACGGGAAGTCCGGGGAAATGATCCCTTTGGAAGGAGAGGCTTTTTTGACTTCGCAGATCAGGGAAAAGGGATTCTCTTTTAACGTATTCTGAAACCGGAAATCTCCCTTGGGGAGATCCTTTGCCATGGCGGTAAGCTCCGATAACGGAAGTCTTCGCTCTGCGGCTTCAACACGTTCTTTTGCGTGGTTTGCAAGTTCATCTAAGATCATGAGGATCACTCCTTGTACTTGTTGGATGCTTCAATAAACTGATCCAGCTTCTTGATGGCGGAGCCGTCATCAATGAGAGCGGCTGCCATGGATACACCTTCCTTGATGGAGGATGCCTTGCCGACTATGTAGAAGGCTGCACCTGCATTCATCAGGACAATGTCTCTCTTTGCTCCGGTAAGCTTTCCTGCGAGAATGTCCCGGGTGATCTGAGCATTTTCCTCGGGAGTTCCGCCTACGATCTCGGACTTGTCGGCGGTCTTTAAACCGAAGTCCTCGGGTGTGATGGTGTAGGTCTTGTAGCTGTCGCCTTCAAACTCGCAGACAGTGGTGGGAGAAGAAACAGAGATCTCATCGAGACAATCCTGGCCGTATACTGCAAGGCCTTTCTTTACACCCAGCTTGCTGAGTACGTGTGCCAAAGGCTCTACCAGTTCCTCACTGTAAACACCCAGAAGCTGATAGTTGGCATTTGCCGGGTTGGTGATGGGTCCCAGGATATTGAAGACGGTGCGGACACCCAGTTCTTTTCTTACGGGACCTACGTACTTCATGGAAGTATGATACTTCTGAGCAAAGAGGAAGCAGATGCCGGTCTCCTCAAGAAGTGCGGTACAAGCTTCGGGAGTCAGGGAAATGTTTACGCCCAGAGCTTCAAGGCAGTCAGCAGTTCCGCTCTTGGAGGAAGCAGCACGGTTGCCGTGCTTTGCAACCTTTACGCCGCCTGCAGCAAGGATAATGGCTGCAGTAGTGGAGATGTTAAAGCTCTTTGCACCGTCTCCGCCGGTTCCCACGATCTCCAGAACGTCGTCGGAGTGCTTTACTTCGAATGCGTGAGAACGCATAACCTCTGCAGATGCTGCGATCTCGTCAATGGTCTCGCCCTTGGTGGAAAGTGCTGCAAGGTAAGCAGCTGTCTGAACCTGAGAGGTCTCGCCGTTCATGATCTCGTTCATGACTGCAGCTGCCTCTTCGGGAGTAAGATTCTGATGGTTGATGAGTTTTGTGGTTGCTTCTTTGATCATTGTTTTGTTCTCCTTGTTGTCTTTATTCCAAATCCAGGAATGCTTTCAGCATTTCCTTGCCGTGTTCTGTCAAAATGGATTCCGGATGGAACTGAAGTCCGAAGACTTTCTTTTCTCTGTTTTCCACTGCCATGATCTCTCCGTCATCACTGACGGCGGTGGCTTTCAGCTCTGCGGGAAGTGTTTCTTCCACCACACTTAAGGAGTGGTATCTTCCGACCTTCTGCTCGGGAACAAGAGAGGCGAAGATGGGAGATTCTGTATCTACCTTTGCTACGGACTGTTTGCCGTGCATTAAGGTGTGTGCGTGAGCTACGGTTGCTCCGAAGGCTTCGCAGATGGACTGGTGCCCCAGGCACACGCCCAGGATGGGGATCTCTCCGGAGAGTTCCTTTACCACGTCAATGCAGATGCCTGCATCTTTCGGATAGCCGGGTCCCGGGGAGAGGATGATGTGAGAGGGAGCCATGTCCCTGATCTCGGAAACCGTGTAAGCATCGTTCCGGACTACCTTGATGTCCGGGTTCATTTCCCCGATGAACTGATATAGGTTATAGGAAAAACTGTCGTAATTGTCGATGAGCAGGATCATTATTCGATACCTCCTTCTGCAGCTTCGAGAGCCTTCACCACAGCGGCTGCCTTGTTGATGCATTCCCGGTATTCATTTTCCGGAACACTGTCTGCCACGATGCCGGCTCCGGAACGGATGAATACCTTTCCGTTTTTCTTAAAGGCCAGGCGGATGGCGATGCAGGTGTCCAGGTTTCCGGTGAAATCGATGTAGCCGATGGCGCCTCCGTAGATACCTCTCTTGCATTCCTCCAGCTCTGCGATGATCTCGCAGGCCCGGATCTTGGGAGCTCCGGAAAGGGTTCCTGCCGGTAAAATGGCATCTACCGCATCCAGTGCATCCCTGCCGGGAGCAATCTCTCCGCGGACTGTGGAGCCGATATGCATTACGTGGGAGTATCTCTGGATCTCCATGTAGCTTTCCACGCTGACGGTTCCGAAGGAGCTGATCTTTCCGATATCGTTTCTTCCAAGATCCACCAGCATGTTGTGCTCGGCCAGTTCCTTTTCATCTTTTAAAAGCTCTTCAGCTAAGCGAAGATCCTCGGCTTCTGTGGTGCCTCTGGGTCTGGTTCCTGCAAGAGGGAAGGTGTGGAGCACACCGTTTTCCAGCTTTACCAGAGTCTCCGGTGATGCACCGGCCATTTCCACCTCATCTCCTGAAAAATAGAACATATAAGGGGAAGGATTAGTGGTCCTGAGAACCCGGTAGGTATCCAGAAGGCTTCCTTCAAAGGGAGCGGAGAGGCGGTTGGAAAGGACCACCTGGAAAATGTCTCCGTCGATGATGTATTCCTTGGCCTTCCGGATCATGTTGCAGTAGGCGTCCTCTTCAAAATAGGGCTTGATGGGAGAGAGGAGATGACCTCCGGTATTCTTGATCTCATTTCCCTTCAGGATCAGATCCTTCATGTTCTGCAGGATCTCTTCGGCCTTCTTGTAATTATTTTCCAGATCCTCTGCGGGGATATTGACAATGAGGACGATCTTCTTGCGGTAATCATCAAAGCAGATGACCTTTTCGAAGAGCATCAGGTCGATATCCATGAAGCCGTCCTCATCGGGAACGGGCTTGTCCAAAACAGGCTCCGGATATTTGATGTAATCATAGGAGAAGTATCCGCAAAGACCTCCGGTGAAAGGCGGCAGGTCTTTCAGCTTGGGGCTCTTGTAATCCTTCAGGATCTCCCGGATCAGAGAAGCGGGATCCTTGGTATCACACTCGGTAACGGAGATGTGATCTGCATCGTTCATGCGGTCCCCGTTCTGAAGCTGTGTCAGAGGCAGATCCGTTTTGCGGATCACTGCGTGTCCGTCGGCAACTGCGATACAAAGAGAAGGATCAAATCCCAGGAAGGAGTAGCGTCCCCATTTCTGAGTCTTCTCGGCGGATTCGAGAAGATAGCAGTGATTGCTGACTGCCTTCAGCTTCTTTAATACGGAAATGACGGTGGCCTGATCCGAATAGAGCTCGGTGCTTACCGGAATGATCCGGTAGGAAGGATCCTGCCTGAGGATTTCCTTTGCTTCCTGTAATGTAGGCTTCATGATGTTCTCCTTTCAATAAAAAAAACGTCCCTGACTATTGCAAAAATAGTCAAGGACGAGTATACTCGCGGTGCCACCTTGATTTGCACAGACTCTGTGCACGCTCAGCAGGATACCAACATATCCCCGGCAACTGACGTATGCCCACACGTCGCAGAATACTTGAAGAAGCTTCTTTCCCTGCGCCCTCCGCGGTCCATTTGCATTACTGGGATCTGCTCTGCTCTCATCAAATGCAGAACTCTCTGTGAGACCATATAATACGTTATCTCCGCATCATCGGTTTGGATTCGTATTCGATTTAGGTGGATAATAACACCACAAACGACATTTGTCAACATCATTTTTCGGAAAAATTTTCAGTTTTTTTTCTCGGGAAAATGAAGAGTGTGACGGGAAATGCTGAAAAACAGCGGTTCAGTTGTAAAAAAGGGGCTTGAAACATCGGAAAGTTTATGTTATAGTCTTACGGTATCAATTTGTACGCCGTACCCTGGGTGATGCGGAGACTCCGACCTATGACTCAGAATACGGTAAGAATCTTATTATGGAGGAAAGAAACATGATCACAAAGGAACAGAAGGCAGAAATCATTGCTAAGTTTGGTAAGAACCCTGAGGACACCGGTTCTCCCGAGGTTCAGGTTGCACTGCTCACAGAGCGGATCAACCAGCTCACCGAGCATCTGAAGGCTAATCCCAAGGACAATCATTCCAGAAGAGGTCTTTTCATGATGGTTGGTCAGAGAAGAGGTATGCTTGATTACCTGAAGTCCAAGGACATCGAGGCATATCGTGAACTGATCGCTAAGCTCGGCATCAGGAAATAATCATGCCTTTATGCAAGATCCGGGGTGGAGGAAACTCCACCCTGTTGTTGCAATCTTGAACAACTTTTCTTTCATTAAGAGAAAAGAGCTTTCCCAAAAGAAAAACAAAAATCAAATAAGTCCACAGAGCGGGAAGGTACCGAGACCGCTGATGAGAAACCGAAGGTGATTCGGAGGCTGATCAGTAGTTTCGAGAATTCCCGAGCTGATGGCGAAAGGAGAAAAAATGAGTTACAAGTCATTTTCCATGGAACTTGCAGGCCGTACACTGACCGTTGATATCGGCAGAGTGGCAAAGCAGGCAAATGGTGCAGCACTTCTTCATTACGGTGATACCGTTGTGCTTGCAACCGCAACCGCATCCGAAAAGCCCAGAGACGGGATCGATTTCTTCCCTCTGTCTGTAGAGTATGAGGAGAAGATGTATTCCGTAGGAAAGATCCCCGGAGGATTCAATAAGAGAGAGGGTAAGGCATCCGAGAATGCGATCCTGACCTCCCGTGTTATTGACCGTCCCATGAGACCTCTGTTCCCGAAGG
Source organism: Lachnospiraceae bacterium (assembly GCA_017614345.1). Lineage (GTDB taxonomy): Bacteria > Bacillota > Clostridia > Lachnospirales > Lachnospiraceae > JAGACB01. The sequence goes on along the minus strand of JAGACB010000222.1, from coordinate 4,509 downwards.
ATTACAGAAATGATGTTACTTTGAACCACCTGGTTCTTTGCGTAGATCCCGAGTGCTCTCCCGAGCTTGTTTCCATGATCGGTGCATCTCTTGCAACATCTATTTCCGATATTCCTTTTGACGGTCCCTGCGCAGCTACTCAGATCGGTCTGATTGACGGTCAGTTCATCGTTAACCCTTCTCAGAAGCAGAAGGCAGTTTCCGAGCTTCAGCTGACTGTTGCATCCACCAGAGAAAAGGTGATCATGATCGAAGCCGGTGCTAAGGAAGTTCCGGAAGATAAGATGATCGAAGCGATCTATCTTGCTCATGATGTAAACCAGACCATCATTGCTTTCATCGACAAGATCGTTGCTGAGTGCGGTAAGCCCAAGCATGAATATACTCACGTAGATACCCCTGAGGATATGTATGCTGATATGGTAGCTTTCATTACTCCCGAAGCAATGGAAGAGGCTGTCTTCACAGATGACAAGCAGGCCAGAGAAGAGAATATCCGTGTGATCGAGGCTCGTCTGGAAGAGCGTTACAACGAGATCAATCCCGAGTGGGTTCCCCTCATCGGAGATGCTGTTTACAAGTTTGAGAAGAAGACCGTTCGTAAGATGATCCTGAAGGATCACAAGAGACCTGACGGTCGTGCGATCACTCAGATCCGTCCTCTTGCTGCTGAGGTTGACATTCTGCCCAGAACTCACGGTTCTGCAATGTTCACCCGTGGCCAGACACAGATCTGCACCATCACAACTCTTGCACCTCTTTCCGAGGCTCAGAGAATCGATGGTCTGAATGCTGAAGTAACATCCAAGCGTTATATGCATCATTATAATTTCCCGTCCTACTCCGTAGGCGAGACCAAGCCCAGCCGTGGCCCGGGACGCCGTGAGATCGGTCATGGTGCACTTGCTGAAAGAGCACTTCTTCCCGTGATTCCTTCTGAGGAAGAGTTCCCTTATGCGATCCGTACCGTATCCGAGACCTTTGAGTCCAACGGTTCCACTTCTCAGGCATCTGTCTGCGCATCCACCATGTCTCTGATGGCTGCCGGCGTTCCCATCAAGAAGCCTGTTGCAGGTATCTCCTGCGGTCTGGTTACCGGTGACACCGACGATGATTACATTGTCCTGACTGATATCCAGGGTCTTGAGGACTTCTTCGGCGATATGGACTTCAAGGTAGCAGGTACCCGTGATGGTATCACTGCGATCCAGATGGATATCAAGATCCACGGTCTGACCCGTTCCATCGTTGAGGAAGCTATCCGCAGAACCAGAGAAGCAAGAATGTTCATTCTGGACGGCGTTATGCATGATGCCATTGCAGAGCCTCGTGCTACTGTAGGACCTTATGCTCCGAAGATCTGCCAGATCACCATTGATCCTGAGAAGATCGGCGATGTAGTAGGTAAGTCCGGTAAGGTTATCAACCGCATCATCGACGAGACCGGAACCAAGATCGATATCACCGATGACGGTATGGTATCTGTTTGCGGTACCGATCAGGCTATGATCGACAAGGCCATCGAATATGTGCGTATCATCACCACTGAGTTCGAAGAGGGCCAGGTATTTGTCGGCAAGGTCATCAGCATCAAGGAGTTCGGTGCATTCCTTGAGTTTGCACCCGGTAAGGAAGGAATGGTTCACATCTCCAAGATCTCCAAAAAGAGAATCGAGAATGTGGAAGAAGTTCTTACCCTCGGCGATGTAGTAAAGGTTATCTGCCTCGGCAAGGACCGTATGGGAAGATTCTCCTTCTCCATCAAGGACATCGAGCAGTAATCTGAATTTTTCAAAAACGTTCCGGCTGTTTTTCAATCTGAAAGACAGCCGGTTTTGTTTAAAGTAAAAAGGTCTTTAAGGAGATTTTGATCATTGAGCAGGAAAATGTTTTTATTCGATCTGGACGGAACCACGGGAGATACCCTGGAGTCCATAGGTCATACCGCAAAGCTTGCTTTTGAAGAGTTCGGGATCGAACCCCAGCCCATCCCTCTGTTCCGCTATTTTGCAGGAGACGGAGCGGATGTGATGATCCGGAGAGCTTTGGAGAGATCCGGCGTTACGGATCCGGAAACGGCAGATCGTGTAACGGCCCGATACAGAGAGCTTTTTCAGGAGGGCTGTGTATATAACGTAACCTCCTTCCCGGGGCTTCCCAAGACCCTTGAAAAGCTGAAGGAACAGGGCCATATTCTGGTGGTCTGCTCCAACAAGGATCATACAAAAGCCTGCAAGGTCATTAATGCGATCTACGGAGAGGGCTTCTTTGACCTGGTGCTGGGTCTTTCCGAAGAAATGCCTGCAAAGCCGGATCCCACCATGCCTCTGTTTGCTGTCTCAAAGTTTTCCGTGCTTCCCGAGGACTGCATTTATGTGGGAGATACCAATACGGACATGAAATGCGGGAAAGCTGCCGGTATGTTCACGGTAGGCGTTACCTGGGGTTTTCGTGAAAAAGAGGAGCTGTTGGCGGCGGGAGCGGACAGGATCATCACCGGGCCGGAAGAACTGCTTGATTTTACTTGACAAAACCGCATATTTGTTAGATAATACGATAGTTCGATGACCTCTTGAAAACTTGTTTTCGATGGGCGTAGAACTTAAATGGAGAGTTGTCCGAGAGGCCTAAGGTGCGAAACTCGAAATTTCGTGTTCCCCAGAAAGGAACCCAGGGTTCGAATCCCTGACTCTCCGCGCATAAAGATAGTTGGCAGATGCGATATCTGCCAACTTTTTTTGTTGACTGTATTTTGCTTTCTTTGTATAATGTAATGAGAATTTTTACTAGAAGGATAATGAAATGGCAAGTACGAAAGGTGATACCCGTACACAAAATACATCCAAATCCAAAAAGACAGGAAATGCTGCGTCAGGATCATCCTCACGCGGCTCTTCGGCGACCTCAGGAAAGTCTTCTGCCGCCTCCGGTTCCCGTTCCGCGGGAAGCAGGAGTAAGAGCGGTGCGAAGTCATCTTCCAGGACTTCTTCTTCCAGAAAGTATCAGGAGGATGACAGGGAGAGAGAGTATTCTTCCTATGCCGGTGAAGAGGAACTGAGACAGGAAAGTGAAGGCGGTCTGTTCCCGTTCTTCCGGGAGATCTGCGCCCTTCTTTCCTTCGGCTTCTGTACACTGATGTTTCTCGGCGTACTGGGCTTCGGCGGAAAAGCAGGTGAGATCCTTGCATTGGTATCTCATGCGCTGATCGGAACCATTGTTTCCTTTGTCCTGCCCTTTATTCTGTTAGCTGTATTGGTATATATCATATATCGTTGGTATGAAAGGACCACCTGGATCCGGATCTCCGGGATGGCCCTTGTTTTAGTGTGTCTTTCCACCCTGTTTCAGGTGATCGTGACCAAAAAGGAAGAACTGGCTGCTCTTGATTATTTCGAGGGCATTTCCTCTACACCGGGAGGTTTTATCGGCGTTCTCGGAACACATCTTCTGATGTTCCTGTGCGGTAAACCCGGTGCCATTGTCATTATCCTGATCCTGATGCTGATCGGTGTGATCCTGATGACCGGCCTGTCCATTCCCGGACTTTTCTCTTTCCTTCTGGAGAGTGCAAGAGAACGCAGAGAGGATGAGGTGGACCGCAGGGAAGAACAGCGCCGCAGAGCCTCTCTTCGTGAGCAGGCAGCATCCGAGCGGAAGAACAGTGCCGATCGTGACAGTCGTGACTCCAGGGATTACTGGGAGTCCAGACGGGAGCAGAACAGTGCTCAGAGCACCAGAACCTCCTCCAGATCTCAGAGCCGTGATCACGGGAATGAAAACAAAGAAAATGCCGGAAGTCCTATTCAGGGATATCCCAGGGAAATGTTTGCCTCTCCCGAAGAGGAAGCACCCAAAAAGAAGAAAAAGGGCGCCGTACAGAAGGAAGAACAGCCGGATACTTCCGGTCTTAATATCTTCGGTCTTGATTCCGGAAATCCGGACATTAATGAGGCACGGAGAGAAGAAAAGAAAGAGGAGAAGCCTCAGGTCGGTTATGGCTTAGGTGCCTCCTTCAAGAAAGAAGAGCCTGCACAGACTGACACGGATGCCACAGGGGAATTCCCTGATCAGTCCATGTTCAAGAAGCCTGAAGAGGCCAGCAAACGTCCCGGTTACGGAACTACCGGCTCCAGGGTCAGTCACCCTTCCTATCAGGAGCCTTCCACCAAGGATCCTTCCGCTGTGGAAGTAGCCATGGATGACGGCGGTATCGTGGTCATGTCCAAACAGACCACTGCCGCAGCAAGAAGAATGAGTTATGAAGGACCCATCTTCAATGAGATGGAGGCCTTTGTTCAGGATATGGGCAAAACGGATCCGGACGTACCTCCGCCCCCGCCCATCCGTCCTCAGTTAAAGCCCAGAAGGGACAATCGTACCCTTTCCGAGCTTTCCAAGCTGGATAATGAACGCGGTGTTGACGGCTCCGGTTATGAGTATGGTGAGACCGCCAGTGATGCATTTGCCAGAAGACATTCCATCTCCGGAAAGACACCGGTGGAATCCTCT
>JAGACB010000031.1 GCA_017614345.1 Lachnospiraceae bacterium | reverse complement strand
CCTCAGCCATCACAAGGCCGTTCTTTTCGGCAGCCTCCTGATAGGCCCGGATCAGTGCAGGATCTGCCTGATGATCCAGAGGGAAATTGATGGCAGGTGCGCCAAGCTTTTTCATGTTTTCCGCCCATTCTTCCGGGCTGTTGTGTTGAAGGGGGGATGATAAACCTAAGATCATGTTGTTGCCTCCTGAACACGCGATTTAAAGTACTGTCGAACCCGGCCAGGTAGGATGGATCACCGTAGGATCCATGGATGCCAGGTCTTTGATGCCGGTGCGGGCCATAACGCCCCGAAGCTCAGCATCCATTTCCTTGATGCGGTCGGAAACCGCCTCAGCGCCGTCCTTCAGGAGGGGCATCAGGTGTCTGCCCACGGAAACCGCCGTTGCACCTAAGGCCAGAGCCTTGTAAACGTCCATTCCGGAGGAGAAGCCGCAGTCAACGAACACAGCCATTTCCCCGGAGACCTTCTTGATCTCGGGAAGGGCCATCAGGGGCGGGATCGCATAATCCACCATGCCGTGATGATGGGACACCACAATGCCGGCAGCGCCCAAACGGCGACACTTTACGGCATCAACGGGGCTTAAGACGCCCTTGATCACGAAGGGGATCGACACGGAATTGATATACCGGTCCAGATCCTCGTAGCTCTGAGACTTCATGGCAATGCCGAAGATATTGTCATAGGTTCCGTTGGAGGAAAATGAATGGTCAATGTCCATTCCCACTGCCACACAGCCGGCCTCTTCCGCCATCTTCAGTTCCCGAAGGATGGCGTCCTGATCTGCCATGGGCTTTACGATCTTCACGGTTTTGGCACCGGTGGAGAGAATGGCTCTCAGCTCCTCCTCGGGACCCATACCCACAAAGTGCAGGGCTCCTGCCTGAACCGCTCCCTCGGCGTAGATCTTCATTCCGTCGGGGGCCGTGCCGTTTAAGTGGGACAGGGCCGCCGTGGTGATGGGGGTGTCAAAGGTATGTCCCCAAAGGGACAGGTGACTGTCCGGCAGCACGGAATCAATGTATCTGGTTTCGATCAGCAGTGAATCCATGTAGTTTCTTGTGATCTGGTCTGAATTCTTCGGAAACATACGCTCTCTCCTTCACTTTCATTTCCGTCTGCATGCTTGCCTTCCGGCTACATATGGCTCTCCGGAACAAACTGCCTTCGGTTATCTTTCACTTTCAGTTACATGTTGCTTTCAGTTACATCTCCTTCTGTTTCGATGTCACTTTCGGTTACATTTTCATTTTCCTGTTCGGATGCGGTTTCTTTTGCCCGTTCAGAAGCATTTTCATTTGCAGGGATCTGGTAAATGATCCCGTCCTCCAGCATCTGATCCTTGTCGTACAGGACCACTCCCATGATCCGGTCTTTGCCCGTCACAGTCGTGATCTTGGCGTAGATCGGCTTATCGTCTTCAGGGATCAGTTCATAGTAGTAATCCGTGAAATTGGACTGGGCATTGGACTCCACACAACTTGCTTCCCATTTTCTCGCTTTCAGCGCTGAAATGGTAAGGACGCCGCCATCGATCATTTCCCTGAGCTCTGTGGAGGAATAAACCGGATCTCCGGTATCCATCATCAGAAAGGCTTCTCCGTTTATCACTACAGCCTTCTCGTTGGTGGCTGTGTGGCCGAGTAACACTTCCACATATCCGATCTGCCCGGGATCGGTATTTTTGTTCTTTGCTCTGTAATCCAGGTCTTCAATATAAAATGCGGTGATCCCCATTGCTCCGGAGATATCGGAATCATAACAGTACTGCATCTCGACAAACCAGACATCACCCTCGTCTGACTCGAACCGATAACGTTTTACAGCTTCCAGAGAATTAAAATTATAACCGCTTCGCTGAGTAAGAACTGCCGGTTCTTCTGCAACCAGCATCTCCGGTTTCATATTTGTGGGATAATGAGAACAGAACGAAGAGATATCCGTGGGATGCGTGCTGTATAATGCCCCCTGGGAATCTCCGGAAAGGAGCGCCTCCAGATCCGACTCATAAGATGCATCTGCAGCAGCCAGCTCCGCCTTTGCCATAAACTCGGCGAGGGCCTCATCCGCTGCCTCTTCAGGATCCTTGCCCTTACCCCATAAAGGTTCAAAAACACTGACCGGGTTCGAGGGACCGATGGGCTTAGGCGCAGGATTTGAACTTACTAAACCATAATTTTCCGTAACATAAGCAGTGGTTCCGGTTCCGATCACACACATACCGATCATTCCGACGATCAGCATGACTATTCCCACTGCCTTCATGATCTTCGGGGCGATCTCATCGAAGTTCTCTACTTTCCTGCCCTTGATCACACCCACGACAAACAGCCCGAGGCCCACGGCGGTTATGATCAGTGTTCCGACTCCGAGCACTCCCATGACCAGGAGAAATACATCACTCATCATTTGTGTTAACATATATATCTTACCTTCTTTCAATGTTCCGTAAATGCGACCCATCCCGCATTCATCGGACTTCTTCAGCGATTTTTTTCGACTTCATCCACACATTTTGCAAATCGCTTCTTTCACAGTTAACACTATAACATTTTCCCTTGGGTTTAGTCCTTACATTTCCCTTACACGTGAAGATTCTTATACGAAAAAATACAACAAAAATCGAGGAAATACACAGGGCTTCTGCTCAGTTACAGTGAAAGGAAAGATCATTGGCCTGTTGACTGATCGTATAGAAAAAAGCCCACCTGCCCGATTGGCAAACCCCACCAAAAAGGAGCCGCCGAAACCGGCAGCTCCATGTGCATTCTCATATGAAATTGTTCAGTCGGATCAATTGGTGGGTAAGGATGCCGGATCACAGGGTTTAAAATATTTATCCGGATAAATGGAAAAGATATTGCCCTTTGTGGTCTTACCGAGGTAATACACGCCTGCGCTCTCGCACCGGTTATAAAGTGCTTCTCCTACCTGATGATCCTTACCGTTTTCATCGATCAGGTAATACTGTGTCCGTTTTTCCTGATCCTCGCCGCTGCCCACAGTCACCTGTTTGGTCTCCTTGCGGACCACGGTGATGGTTTCAAACCCGATGGTAGCCTGCTCCTCATCTGCGAAGATCTTCATAAGAGGTGCGAAGGATTTGACAGCGATCAGGGCCATGGGGATAAAGGTGAGCATGATCACCACAAAGGCCACCAGCATGATCTTCATTTGCTTGCTGGCCCCCTCCCGGATCCCCTTCAGGATAAATGAGAAGATGGACGAGACGATACTCAGCACAACCAGCAGGGCAAACAGGACAATGAACGATAAGAACATCTTTTTGAACATCTGGACTCCTGCCAAATAATCATCGTAGTCCGCCTGCAGCATCTGGTAGGTCAACTGGATCTTTTCCGTCCCTGCGGACCGGATCATCTCCTCATAGGCAGTCTGCTCAGCTTCCTTTCGCTTCATGTCATCCACGATCCCTTTGCCCATCAAAGCGATGATCACCACAAAGACCAGAAAGAACACAAGCGAATAGATCCTGGATAATAGTTTTTTGGTCATAAGCATATACCCCCTTCAAATTAATCACTCGGGGGATCACGTATCCAAGGCCAAAACCATTCCCCCGAAACATCATCATGGAATAATCATGCACCAATTTTTAAAAAAAGTCAATCACTGAACTTCATATCTTCCCGCCTGCACTCTCCACATCTCGGCGTACTTGCCGTGTTGGGCCAGCAGGCTGTCGTGGGTGCCTTCCTCTACAATGCTGCCGTTTTCCAGAAGGATGATGCGGTCCGCATCCCGGGTGGTGGACAGACGGTGGGAGATATAGAACACGGTCTTGCCCTTTGCGGCGGACTCCATGGCCTTGTTCAGTTCGTACTCGGCAATGGGGTCTAAGGCGCTGGAGGGTTCATCCATGATCAGGATGTCCGAGTCTCTGTAGAAGGCTCGGGATATTGCCACCTTCTGACTCTCACCGCCGGAGAAGTTCACACCCTTCTCGTCGAATTCTGCGGTAACCGGGGTGTTTAAGCCGTCGGGAAGGCTCTTCAGGCGGTCGCCGAAGCCGGCCCGGGTCAGAGCATTTTCCACCTTGGTGGTGGAGATCTCTTCCAGGGCAGGATCCGACATGACAACATTTTCCAAAAGGGTGGCCCCCATCATCTGGTAATCCTGGAACACAACGCCTATGCGGCTCCGGTAATCCTTAGGAGAATACTCCCTGATGTCCCGGCCATGATAAAGGATCTTGCCGCCCGTGGGGTCATAAAGCCGCATGAGAAGCTTAATGAGGGTGGTTTTGCCGGCGCCGTTGTAGCCGACGATGGCCACCTTTTCCCCGGGTTTTACATTCAGGGAAATGTCCTTCAAGATCTCCTCTCCGTCCTCCCGATACCGGAAGTTCACGTGAGATAGGCGGATCTCGGAGTTGCCCTTCGGAACCGCCTCTCCTGCCACAGGGTCCATCTTGGGCTCGTAGGCCAGGAAGGCCCGGATCTTCTCCAGGTAAAGGCTGTTCTCCTGTGCCAAAGGGAACAGATCCGCAATGTTGGACATACCGCGTCTTAAGCTTCCCGTCCGGTTAAAGAGTACCACAGCGTTACTGTAATCAATGGTATGAAGCACCGCTGCCTGGAACACCAGGTAGGTGATGTAAAGACCGTCCATGATGAAGTCTCCCACGGCATAGTCCTTGGTGAACATCAGAAGACTTCTCTTTAAGCCCACTTTTTTCTGCAGGGAAATGATCTTGTCATTGGTCTCGGAGAATTCCTGCTCCAGCTGATCTCCCACCTTGGGATGAAGGCGGAGCTCCTTGGCATAGTCATTTAAGTAGAACACACGGCTCACATAGTCTCTTTCCCGCACCAGGGGATTCACCTTCAGCCGGATCTTGTAATTCAGCTTGTTTAACACCACTGACACCAGGAACCGGAGCACAAAGGAGGCGAAGACGAAGAGGATCCCCTTGGGATCCACGAACAGGTAGAACACGCCTGTGGTGAACAGGATGGTGAGGCCCTGCATCAAGATATTCAGCATCTTCAAGGTCCGGTCAATGGAGGTTTCCGCCTCTGCCACCGCCAGCACAAAGTCATTGTAGTACTTGGGGTCATCGTAGCAGGAAAGGTCGATCTCCGAAGCCTTCCGGTACATCCGCTCCTTCAGCGCCTGATATAACTTAGGCTTGGTCCGGAAGGTCCAGGAATGGATGAACAGACCGTCAGGCCAGATCTGGATCAGGTTGATCAGCAGGATCACTCCGATGAAGAGTGCTGCCTTCCAGAAGGGCTCATGGTATTCTGCGCAGTGAAGCACATATCGGATCCCCAGTACGTGCTCCAGGAAAATGATCCCCTGATAGCGGAAGCCGTCATACATATGATAGAGCATGAAGGCCGGATTGGTTTTAAAGAGGATCTTCAGCAGAAAGAAATGGTTACTCAGGACTCTGATAAATCTCTTGATCATGCAAGAACACCCCCTTTCAGCATTTCACTGCTTCCGGCGGTTGCACCCGAAGCAAAAGGCTCGGAGGCTGAGCTGCCCTCTGCATTATGGCTGATGGCCAGGTAATTCTTTGCCTGTTTGGTGTACATGTCCGCATAGATCCCCTTGGCATCCATCAGCATCCGGTGGGTTCCGCACTCCTTCACGGTCTTATCCGCCAGCAGGTACACCCAGTCCGCATTCTGCACGGAAGAAAGCCGGTGGGAAATAAACACCAGTGTATTGTCCTTGCATGCAGTATAGATGTTGTCAAAGAGATTTGCCTCGGCAATGGGATCAAGGGCGCTGGAGGGCTCGTCAAAGATCTTGAAGGGGCAGTTCTTGACAAATGCTCTTGCCACCACGATCTTCTGGAATTCTCCGCCGGAGAGCACCGCTCCCTCTTCATCGAACTCCCTCGTTAACGTTGTATGAATGCCCTTGGGAAGGCTCATGACCTTGTCATACGCGCCGGAGAGCTTTAATGCCTCACAAACGCGGCTCTCCTTTTCATTTTCCGGAATGTCCTCTCCCATAACCACGTTGTCCATTACCGACATGGAAAACATGCGGTGATCCTGAAACGCCGTTGCAAACAGGGCGCGATACTTTCT
>JAGACB010000030.1 GCA_017614345.1 Lachnospiraceae bacterium | reverse complement strand
TAAACACAGCGATTATTCCGATATGTGTATTCTCGCTGTTTTTGTGTTTAAACGTAGGGTGTGACTACGGAAATCGGGTCAAAGCGAAAATCCGTAGTCACAGTCTTTGGCGAGCTAAAAGTAAGAAGCTTCTTTAACTACGGAAATCAGGTCAAAGCGGAAATCCGTAGTCACAGTCTTTGGCGAGCCAAAAAGAAGAAACTTTTTTGACTACGGAAGGGAGGCAAAAGCGGAAATCCGTAGTCATAGTCTTTGGCGGGCCAAAAAGAAGATTCTTTGACTACGGAAATCAGGAAAAAACGGAAATCCGTAGTCAGAGATGCATTTATAGAGACATCTGACTCCCTTGTGTTTGCAACAAGTGTCCTCAGATTTGCATCATCCGACCGGAGGTATTGAAGAAGGGAAATGAATCCTCTATGATCGACTCAAAGTGAAGATGGAGGAAGTGCTCATGAATAAGTTTGTAAGAAAAGTTTTGGTTTTGGTTTTGTTTTTGGTTTTGACCCTGGGATTCTCCTTTGCCGGAACCACCCAAAAAGTTACCGGCATCCCGAATGCGTCGGTGAAAGCGGAGAGTACCCGGCAGCCCCCGGAGGGGCGGACCAGGTCTCTGATCTATCGGTTTCAGAAGGAAACCGGGTGCAGGGATTGCAGTGTGGCAGTGATCTGCCGCGGAGAAGTCAGTTTCTACGGAGAGGAAGAGGGGCTTTATCAGATCGGTTCCATGACCAAGGCGTTTACGGCACTGGCTGTCCGGAAGCTGATCAGTGAGGAGAAGCTGTCCATGGAAAGCAACGTATCCGGTTATCTTCCCGGCTTTACCGCGTATTACAAGGGAAAGAAGCAGGAGATCACAGTAGAGCAGCTGCTTCTGATGACCTCCGGCTATACCAATCAGGAGGCGGTGTATCCCAGTGCAGCTCCGGGAATGACACTGCAGGACTGGGTGAAGAGCATCTCCGGAAAGGAACTGCAGTCCCTGCCGGGAGAGGAATATGCCTACTCGAACGTGAACTATGATCTGCTGGGGGCGATCATTGAGCAGGCCACGGGAGAGTCCTACGCGGAGTATATGGAACGGGAGATCTTGGAGCCCCTGGGTCTGAAGAATACCTATGTGCATATTCCCGAAAAATGTGATATAATCATTCCGGGTTCGCGGCTGGGATATCGGCAGACATTCCGCTATGAGATCCCGGTGGTGGAAGGAAGGATCCCTGCAGGATACTTTTATTCAAATGCCGGTGACATGGCAAGATGGCTTCAGATCTGGCTGGGCACGGCTGAGGACGTGCCGGAAGAATTCCGGGAACTGATCTCGGAAACCAAGTCCGAGCTGACTGCTGAGGGAACCTACACCTCCGGCTGGGAGGTCTTTCCCTACGCCATAGGTCATTCCGGCGGAACGCCGAATTATTCTTCCAGGATCGTATTTTCCGAGGAAAATGAGATCGGCGTCTGCGTTCTGACGAATCTGAACGTGGCTGCTTCCACCGACGGACTTTGCAACGGTATCTTCCAGATCATGAAGGGCTTTGAGCCCGAAGAGATCCCGACGGATGTCTGGACCGTTTTTGACAAGATCTTCATGTTTGTTTCGCTTGCAGGAGCAGTGATGATCGTATTTCATCTCTGCCTGAAGCTTCGAGTTGGTTTGACCGGCAGCAGGTCTTCAAAAACTGAGGGCAATGCAGACGGTGATCAGTCTCATTCTTTGGCCGCATCTGCCGGAAACAGCAAGAACTTTGTTATAAGCAAACTGCGTCTTGCACTTCTGATCGCAGGAGGAAGCATTTCCCTGATCCTGCTCATCACGGTGTGCATTGTGATGCCCCTGGTGTTCGGAGCGGGGCTGGGGGAAATCGCATTTACCTGGGCGCCGGTGAGTTTCGCAGGCGGACTCATTTTCCTGGGGGCGGATGTTCTGGTCGTGATCATGAGATTGTTGGTGTTATTGATAAAGAGACGGATGCTTCAACCGTCTTTATGAGATTGTGGGTGTTACGGATCAATGAGAATAGAAAAACGACAGGTTGAAGGGCAGCCGTTGACGGTGGTCATTGAGTATCCCGAGTGGGATGATGCAGTGGCGGGGCTGGTCCGAAAGATCGAGCGGCTGGACATCTCCTTTATGGGGCGGACGGACGACAGCACGGTGAATATCGGCATCTTCGACATTTATTACATTGAAAACGTCGAGCGGAAAATGTTCCTGTATACGAAGGAGCAGGTCTACCGCCTGGACGGCTCCATGCCGGAGCTGGAGAAGGGCATTGCGGAGACGTCTCTGGTCCGGATCTCCAGGACCTGTATCATGAACACGGATCATCTGCGGGAGATCCGCCAGATCAGAAACAGCCATTTGGAGGCGGTCATGGACAATGACGAGAAGCTGATCGTGTCGCGGAAGTATCTTCCCGACATCAAGAAGATGTTTAAGAAAGGGCGCGTATGAAAAAAATCCTGAGAGACACCTGCATCTTATCCGCACTGATGATCCTCTGCGTCTTCACGGTCTCCATCTTCTGGGTGGGCCTGACCGATGAGATCCTGCTGGTCCTGAAACTCTTCCTTCTGTCGTTCATCATTGCCGTGGGAAATCATTTTCTGGACGAATATCTGACCTTGTCCCTGATCGCAGGCTACATAGTCAGATACATTGCAGCCACCGCCGTCGTGATGCTCTTCGGCTTCATTGTGGGGTGGTTCTATCCGAGCAACTTCTGGATGGCCTTCCTTTACGTGGGGATAGTCCTGATGCTGGCATTTTTCATAGATGAGCTGAAGACCAGGAAGGACATTGAATTCATCAACTCGGAGATTAAAAACCGGGAAAATGAAATCGCTGACGGAAAAACTTTGAATAAGCAATAAAAGCGGAGTATTAAGTTTTCGCCTGAAAAACAGCGAAAATCGAAAATAGATATTGAGAAGGAATTTGAAAAATGATCTCACTGAATGATTATCTGTACAGGGGTGACACCGTCGTCAAGATCCTGCACTGCTACTCACAGGACTTAAGAAAGAGCGCCCTGGAGCACAACAACGCCATCGATCTGGCTCACAGCGAATGCCTGACCCTCATGATCGATCTTCTGGAGCACAATGATTTCCTGACCGCCCAGTCACAGCGGATCCGGGAGTTTTATAAGTACATGGCGGATCGGTATCCCTTCCTGGCGTTTACCTTCAAGGGGCGGATCAAGTCCCTGATCCGGCTGGAGGAGAAGATCAACGGAAACATTGTGGAGTTCGTCTACGATTACCACCGGAAGAACGGGACCTACCCTTCCGAGGAGCAGATCCGGGATCAGATCGGGCGGATCAAGGATCTGATCGCCTATCGCATTGTCATTTCCCTGCCTCAGTGCCACTTAAAGCCCGGCGAGAGCCGTCAGGCCCGGGAGCAGGAGTATCTCTACGAGATCGCCAATGCCCTGCCTGCATTTCTGGAGGAGCGGGGCTTTACGCCGGAGATCTCCGGCATCGACATTCAGAGCAATACCATTGCCCTGCCCTACAGGCAGTTTTACCGGGACTACATCGAGAGCCCCAAGGAGTTCGGCTATCGCTCGCTCCACATCGCCTTTTTTGACCACACCTCCCGGAGCAACATTGAGGTGCAGATCCGTACCAAGGAGATGGATGATAACGCGGAGATAGGCCCGGCCAACCATCTGGGCTACGAGAAACGTCAGGAAAATGAACGTGCCAGAAGAGAAGAGATCCCCATGGGGGAAAATATCTTCTTTGATGATGCCTATGAGCGCGGAATGATGCTGCAGGGGCTTGACTTAAGCAAGGTGGACGTCAACATGTTCGGCGCTGCAGACAACAACCTGATCAACGACGGGTGCGGACTGTACCGGGGACGGCTCATTTTGCCCTATGAACATTTGTCGAGATTCCAAAATGATTTAGTATAAAAACATTTACCTTCCACCTCGAATGTGATAAAATAAGCAAGGATCCGTTTGAAGGGAAATGCCCCGAAACGAACGGAAAGACGCCCCTTCGGGCGTATCAAACTTAAAACTCATATTTGAGAAGGAGGGTTTTTTCATGAGGTATGAAATCAAAGGTACTCCGTTGCCGGTAGTGATCATTTCACTTGCTGCAGGAGAGGCGATCGACTGCGAGAACGGTGCTATGTCCTGGATGAGCGGAAATCTGAAGCAGGAGACCAAGGGCGGCGGCGTTGGAAAGATGTTCTCCAGAGCACTGACCGGTGAGAGCCTGTTCACACAGACCTTTACGGCTGAGGGCAAGGACGGATTTATCGCATTTTCCTCAAGCTTCCCCGGAAACATTCTTGCGGTTGAACTGACCGCCGGAAGAAGCATTGTTGTTCAGAAGCGTTCCTATCTGGCTTCCACACCCGGCGTAAATAAGGAGATCTTCTTCCAGAAGAAGTTAGGCGCAGGTCTTCTCGGCGGTGAGGGCTTCATTATGCAGAAGTTCTCCGGAAACGGTATCGTGTTCCTTGAGATCGACGGCGCATGCATTGAGTATGAACTTGCTGCAGGCGAGAAGATGGTGCTCGACTCCGGTTATCTTGCAATGATGGATGAAACCTGCAAGATGGATATCGAAGCAGTTGCCGGCCTGAAGAATAAGTTCCTCGGCGGAGACGGCATCTTCAATACCGTTGTATACGGCCCCGGTAAGGTTACCGTTCAGACAATGCCCGCTATGGCAGTTGCCGGTGCGATCCAGCCTTATATCATTACCTCCGGAGGTTGATACAGTTGCAGGTGCAAAGCACCTGCAACAATCGTTCATAATGCGTCAGCATTATGAACGCAACCCGTTTGACAAGCAAAGCTTGTCAAACTATTCCTTTTGCTGGTGCGAAGCACCTGCAACAATCGGTCATAATGCGGATCAAAAAATCAGAACCACCTGCAGATCTCTGCGGGTGGTTCTTTCTTTTGGATCTTTTCGTTTAAAAGTCTTCCGGCCGTCTGTTCTTCGGCTTCTTTTTCTTTAACGATGAGGGATTGCGGTAGGTCCGGCGTTCCCGCATCTGCAGCAGGATCGAAAGCGCCGTCAGGCCGAACATCACTCCGGCAACAATGTAGAGCACGATCTTGTGGTGACCGGCCCAGTTCAGAGACTTCTGATACAGGTTCTCAAAGAAGGGCTCTTTTTCTTCTTTCTCGGCACGACCCCTTGCAAGGCTCTCGCTTTCTTCTTCGGTTTCCTCCGGTTTCGGCAGCTGATTTCCCTTGCCGGGATCATTTTCCTTACTTTCATCCGTATCCCCGGAAAATGCCTTCGAAGTAAAGCTTCCTTCCTTGGCCAGCCCCAGAACGATCAGGCCTTCGGGAAGCGTTACGTTTGTTACCCGGCCCTGAATCGGATCCAGGAAAATGAAATTGCTGAAGGACAGGCTGTCATCCCGGGAGGTGACTGCAAAATAGATGCCCCTGTGGTCCGCTTCCAGAAGCGGTAAGGGGAAGGCTACACTGCCGTCTGCAGGGTGCTTTCTGGAAGCCCGGAGGGAAAAGACAGGCTTCCCCTCTGCTTCGCAGAGCTGGTAGAGATAATATTCTCCGTCCTCGGTCTCGGGAGAGAGCAGGAAGGTAAAGTCCTCGCCCTTTCTTGCCGTGCTGTCCTGAGCTGTCAGGCGAGGGGCGTCCTCGGAGAAGGTGAAGGGAAGGGAGATCCCCTTCTTCAGAATGTTGGGATTGTCCAGCATCTCGTAAATGGGACTTTCCTGAAAGGCTGCCACGTTCGGACGGTTCTTCCAGCAAAAGCCTTCGGCGTCGCTTTCCCAGACGGACAGCGGTACCAGGAAGGAAGATTCCCGGGAGGTGCAGAGAGCCGATTTGGGCAGGAACTCCGTAAAGAGTTTCAGGTTCTCGGGAGCAACGGACCCTTCAACGAAGGTGACCTGATTTTGCACCGGCAAAACGGAAAGAACATGGAGCTTCTGCTCGGTCTTGGGCTGAAAGAAGATGGTCTGCCAGCCCAGGTTGCGGATGGCGGCGCCTTCCGGTGTTCTCAGACCTTCCACACTGATCTTGAAGCCGGCCTGATCGCCGTAATTCGACCCGAAGATACTGCTTTCGGGAGGCGTAAAGAGAAGCACGGTGGTTCCGGCAAGAGTGGTCTCCATGGTCAGCGTTCCGTCGGCAAATGTCCTTGTAACGGTTTCATTTGTCACCAGATCCAGGATCTTCAGGCGGATGCCCTCAAGCCCGGCTTCATCCGGGGTTCCGATCATCTCCGCATTTAATTCCACGCTCCAGGCAGTGGTCCTTGCAGCGATCAGATTGGCAGGAACATAGCCTGCTGCGGGGTAAGGATAGAAGGGGAGAGGAACGAAATCGATCTCCTCTTCGGTCTCCGGTTCGGTTTCTTCTTCGGAAGTGATCTCTTCCGAAGAAGCTTCTTCATTATCTGTGTCTGAAGCGTCTTCGGAATCTTCCTCGGAAGCAGCTTCTTCACTCAGATCGCTTTCTGTTTCCGTTAAGCTTTCCGTTTCCTCTTCGGATCCGTTTTCATCGGAGCCTTCACCTGTGGCTTCCTCGGTTTCCGTTTCCGTCTCGATCTCCGGATCCGGGTCGATGATCTTGAAGGATGCGTTTGTCAGACCGTTCTGGTCCTCGTCAAAACTGAAGAGGGCTTCATTTACCTGATAGCTTAAGAAGTCACGGCCCAGCTCCTCTGCGAGGATCCCCTTTTCGGGAGCATAGCCTTCCCCGGGCATTCGGAGAATGGAACCGGTGGGCGTATAACCTGTACGTACGGGGCCGGAGAGGAGATATTTGGTATCTGCGGGAAGGCTTGTGAGGGGCGGAAGGCCAGCTAACCGCCTCAGATAATTGGCGGTCCGCAGCATATCCTCCTCGGGAGAGGTCTCCCCGGAGATCTCCGCACGGCGGAGCCTTACGTAGGCTTCATTTGCCTGCTCTAAGGTCTGCTCCTTGTAGAGCGCATAGTCATTTAAATACCAGCTTTCCGGCGCGGCAAGTGCCGTCTTTGTCTTCTGCCAAAGCCCTGCGGGCAGGAGTGAAGCGATCAGCAGAAGGCTTAGGATCACGCAGGGAAGCGTTCTTCGGAAGAGTCGCTTTTTCACAGCGGATCGCCGGTTTTGCCCGGGGCGAGATGTTCCGGGTCTATGGGAAATATCATTTTTCATGGGTTATTACATATTACTCCGTTGTTTTTGGAAACTGCAGACCGGCCACAGTTCCTATCTATTTTAAAGACTTCGGGTCATCTTGTAAAGTTGATTTTTCATGTAGTCAGTGTCAGGCTTCTGAGTATCTGATCCCTGATTTCAAAGCCGAGGGCCCTTTTGAAAGCAGATCTGTTCTTGATCAGTTTTTTAACTCAACTCCCGCATTTTGCGCAGGGACACATTTCCCTTGTGATATGCTTCAAAAAAGGTTATGATAAAGGGTATTGACGGGATATATAACATGCGACCCGCCGGAAAGGATGAATGAAGATATGAGTAAATTTGAGGATCTGCAGAAAGAAATGGTCGCAGCCATGAAGGCAAGAGATAAGGAAAGAAAGGAAGCCATCTCTTCGCTGGTGTCTGCTGCAAAGAAGATCGCCATTGATGAGGGCGCCAGGGAAAATATCACCGATGAGATCGTAGATCGTGCCATCGTGAAGGAACATAAGGCCGTAAAGGAGCAGGTGGAGACCTGTCCCGAGAGCCGTGCGGATCTGAAGGCGGAGTACAGCTTCCGTCTGTCCGTGATCGAGGAATTCCTGCCCAAGCAGCTGAGCCGGGAGGAGATCATTGCCCTGTTAAATGAAAAGTTTGCAGAGGTTGTTGCAACCAAGAACAAGGGCCAGATCATGAAGGCGGTTATGGGTGAACTGAAGGGCAAGGCTGACGGCAAACTGATCAGCCAGGCAGTAGAGGAACTGTGTGTATAATGAGCAAGAACAACGAAAACTCCAAAAAGGGGAAATCCCTCCTTCGGTTCATACGCGGGTATGAACTCCAGGCAGTGCTGGCGCCCCTTTTTAAAATGCTGGAAGCATTTTTCGAACTGATGGTGCCTGTGGTGGTGGCCTGGATGATCCGGGACGGCATCAAGGCGGGAGATGCAGGCAAGACCGTGATCTTGGAGGCCGGCGGCCTGCTGGTGCTCCTGGCAGTGGTGGGAATGGGTGTTTCCATTACCGCCCAGTATTTCGCAGCACGGGCGGCAACAGGCTTTGCCGCAGCCATGAAGGCAGAACTCTTCGAGCATCTGCAGTCATTTTCCTACCGGGAGATCGACCGGCTGACAACCTCCACCATGATCACAAGAATGACTTCGGATGCCAATCAGGTGCAGAACGGCGTCAACATGGTACTGCGCCTTTTCATGCGTTCCCCCATCGTGGTGTTCGGCGCCATGATCGTGGCCTTTACCTTTGACGTGAAGGCGGCCCTGATCTTTACCGTGATCATCCCCATCCTTCTGGTGGTGGTCCTGGGTGTGACCATTATCACCATTCCCATGTTCTCCAAGGTGCAGAACCTTCTGGACCGCATGATCTCCCTGGTCCGGGAAAATATAAGCGGCATCCGTGTGATCCGTGCATTTTCCAGGGAACAGGCGGAGATGACGGAATATGACATCAGAAACAAGATGCTGCAGAAGTTCCAGCTCTTTGCCGGAAGAGTGTCTGCAGTGATGAATCCTTTGACTCTGGTCATCATTAATCTGGGTCTTATTGTGCTGATCCACAGCGGAGCCGTGAGCGTGAACGCCGGAAGCCTGGATCAGAGCGATGTTGTGGCACTGGTGAACCTGATGTCCCAGATCCTGGTGGAGCTGATCAAGCTGGCCAACCTCATTATCCTGGTGACCAAGGCCATTGCCTGCGGAAAGCGTATCAAGGCAGTCTTTGACACCGAGCCTTCCTTAAAGAACGGTGAGGCAGGGATCCCGGAGGAGTGGCTGGACGAAACAGCAACCGAAGGCACTTCCGGGAAGAATGCCGATAAAGACGGTGCCTTCCTTGAACTTGATAAGGTAACCTACTCCTACGAAAATGCAGCGGCTCCTGCCATTTCCGATATCACCTTCCGGGCCTGCCCCGGGGAGACCATCGGCATCATAGGCGGTACCGGCTGCGGTAAGAGTACACTGGTGAATCTGATCGCCCATTTCTATGATATCACCGGCGGAAGCATTCGCCTGGCGGGACGGGAGATCAGCGAATACAGCTCCGATGCGCTTCACGGCATGATCAGCGTGGTGCCTCAGAAGGCGGTTCTTTTCAAGGGAACCATCCGAAGCAATATGCAGTGGGGCCGGGAAGATGTGACGGATGAAGAGATATGGGAAGCCCTTCGGATCGCTCAGGCGGAGGAATTCGTCCGGGAGAAGGAAGGGGGCCTCTCTGCAGTAGTGGAGCAGGGCGGAAAGAATTTTTCCGGAGGTCAGAAACAGCGTCTGACCATTGCCCGGGCCCTTTGCTCAAAGGCAAAGGTGCTGATCTTAGATGACAGCTCCTCAGCCCTGGATTATGCAACGGATGCCAAGCTGCGGGCGGCTCTTAGGGAGCTTACCGAAAAACGAAAGGGAGACCTTCTGGTATTTCTGATCTCCCAGCGGACCGCTACCGTGCGGGAAGCTGACCGGATCCTTGTGTTGGAGGACGGGCATCTTGCCGGTATCGGAACTCATGACGAATTACTCAAACACTGTGAGCTGTACGAAGAGATCCACAGATCACAGCAGAAAGCGTAGGTGGTGAGATGGCAGAGAAAAAAACAAAACAGGTCATGTCACCCGAATTCCGGGCCAAGACCTTAAAACGTCTTTTGGTCTACATTCGCCGCCACTTTCTTCTGGTGATCCTCTCCCTTCTGTTTGCGGTGGTCAGTGTCGTGTGCACCCTGTACCTGCCGATCCTGACGGGACAGGCGGTGGATGTACTCGTAGGAAAGGGAAATGTTGATTTTTCCCTCCTTCTTTCGATCCTGGTGAAGATCGGGATCCTCATCGGAGTTTCGGCTCTGTCAGGGTATCTCTCTAGCCTTGTGAACAACCGGATTACCTATAAGGTAACGGCGGAGATCCGCAAGGATGCTTTTGACAAGCTTCACCGGCTCCCCCTGTCCTATGTGGACCGGCATACCCAGGGAGAACTCATCAATCATCTGATCACGGATGCGGATCAGGTTTCTGACGGTCTCCTCATGGGCTTTACCCAGTTATTTACCGGCGTTCTGACCATTCTCGGAACACTGATCCTGATGTTTTCCCGGAGCATTGCGGTGTCTCTGGTGGTGGTACTTCTGACCCCTCTGTCCCTGTTTGTGGCGGCCTTTATCGCCAAGCGGACCTACACCATGTTTCAGGAGATGTCCCGGGTCCGGGGCGAGCAGACGGCTTACGTGGATGAGATGCTGATGGGCGCCAAGGTGGTCAAGGCCTTCGGCCGTGAAGGGAAGACCAATGAAGCCTTCCGCGAGATTAACGACCGGCTTCAGAAGGTGTCCCTGAAGGCGACATTTTTCTCCTCTCTGACCAATCCCTCCACCCGGTTCGTGAACAACCTGGTGTATGCGGGAGTGGCAGTTTCAGGCGCCTTTCTGGCCCTTTCCGGGAAAATGTCCGTGGGTACCCTGACCTGCTTCTTAAGCTATGCAAACCAGTATACCAAGCCTTTTAACGAGATCTCCGGCGTGGTCACCGAGCTGCAGAATGCATTTGCCTGTGCGGGCAACCTTTTTGCGCTGATGGATGAGACCGAGGAGGTTCCCGAAAGCGGGAATGCAAGAGTGCTGGAAACAAGTGAAGCCGGCGAAGTGACCTTATCTCACGTCAGCTTCTCCTACACTCCGGAACAGAAGCTTCTTGAGGATATTTCCCTGGCAGTCAAGAAGGGCCAGCGGATCGCCATTGTGGGACCTACCGGCTGCGGAAAGACCACGCTGATCAACCTTTTGATGCGTTTTTATGACGTCCGTGAGGGCTCCATCAGTGTGGCCGGAACGGATATCAGGGAAATGACAAGAAAGAGCCTCCGGGATTCCTACGGAATGGTGCTTCAGGAGGTATGGCTCCAGTCCGGTACCGTGATGCAGAACCTCCGGACCGGAAACGAAGATGCAACGGAAGAGGAAGTCATGGAAGCGGCAAAGATCTGCCACGCCCATAACTTCATCATGCGGC
>JAGACB010000221.1 GCA_017614345.1 Lachnospiraceae bacterium | reverse complement strand
GATAATAACCAAAAAGATCAGGATCCTCCTTGCGAGAGTCCCGATCTTTTGTTTTTTGTATTTGTTTATGTGTCTGCTTATATATCTTCTTATGCGTTCTTATTTATCCTCTTCGATCACGATCAGATCCCAGGGGGCCAGGAACAGTTCGGCGCCGGAGTTGATCTTCTCGAAGGATTCTTCCGTGACGTTCTCCCGGTCCTGATAGCCGGAGGTGATGAGGATGCGGCCCTTTTCTCCGCGGTAGGTGAAGGTGATGGTCTCACCGGAGCAGTTCAGGAAATAACGAACGGTGCGGCCGAAATCATTTACCCCGGTATGGGCGGCTAAGGGATAGTTGTACTCGGGTAGCGGGATCCCTGCCATATCCTCCGCAAGCAGGCGGCGGATCAGGAGCTTTAAGCTTTCTGCCTCCATATGGCAGCCCTGATAAATGATATGTCCGTCTCCGTACTTATGATGGACCACAGCGGCGTATTCGCCGAAGCGGGAGGGCTCGTAGGTTGCCAGGACCTCTGTCTTGGCGCCGGCCTTGATGAGCTCCATCCATCCGGTCACGGGATGATCCTCTGCCTTGATCTTCGGGCGTTTCCCCTCGCCCTTCTGGGCAGGAAGCTTCTTGGTGAAAAGGTCCGTGAAGACCAGGTGTTCTCCGTCGGGGATCGTGAAGTTCTCCACGGAGGCCCCCAGGCAGTCGGTCATTTTGTGAGGGGCTGCGTCGTGATAGATCTTCTGCTCTTCATCGGCTGTGCAGCTCCGGTAGGTTAAGAGCATGGTCCCGCCGGGCAGGATGTACTGCTTCAGCTTTTCAATCAGCTCCTCAGAGGCACTGTAGAGAGCCGGAACGATCAGGAACTTATAGGAGCCTGAGGTGAGCTGATCCTCGGGCCAGAGGATATCACACTCTAAGTTCAGCTCGTGGCAGGCATCAAAATATTCCCGGAAAATGCGGTTGTAACTTAAGCTTTCGCTCACGGGATGCTCTTCGAGGCCTGTGAGAGAGGAGTGGTCCGCCAGGATCGCAACATCCGGATGCTTTTTGAGATTCAACAGATGAGGCTCTACGGGACGGATCTCTTTGCCGAAATCGGCGATCTCACGATATGCGGCATTGGGCGTCAGGTCGTGGCCTAAGATCCCACGGCGGTAAGCCTCCGGGCCGTTGTGAGGGCTGTGCCAGTTTTCGTAGAGGATCCCGTTTGCCCCGCAGGAGAGCTGCGTAAAGGCAGCAAGTCGTAACTGGCCTTCATAGGGAAGGTCGGAGGGAAAGCCCTGAGCCTGAGCCCCCAGCACCAGGTAAGGGGAACGCTTCATGGAACGGGCCAGAGTTCCCGCAAAGGCTGAGGAATGGGCATCAAAGCGGTTCTGCATGCCGTGCATGAGATCAATGCCCGCAATATCCAAAGGAGCGGCTGCTTCCTCCTGTTCCACTTCGGGATCGATGGCGGTAAAGCCCCCGGGCAGCGTCATTGCAAAGTTATGGGTAATGAACTGATCCGGCTTCATGTATTCCCGAAGGATGGAGCATTCCCAGGCCAGAAAGGCACCGGCACAGTCTCTTAAGAACCGCTGGTAGGCAGCGTGAAGACTGCCGCCTGTAACGGTCCTCAGATCGGGAAAATCATCCCAGGTATCGATCCGGCCGGACCAGTGATCCAGACCGAATTCCCTGCAGAATTTTTTCAGATCGGGATAATGCTCTTTCATTTTCCTGATGAAAAGAGCCTGAGTTTCTTCGGAATAAGCCTCCCCCATACGGGTCTGGCTGTCGGCCTGAAAGCCGATG
The DNA here is from genome assembly GCA_017614345.1 of Lachnospiraceae bacterium. Lineage (GTDB taxonomy): Bacteria > Bacillota > Clostridia > Lachnospirales > Lachnospiraceae > JAGACB01. The sequence goes on along the minus strand of JAGACB010000221.1, from coordinate 12,635 downwards.
ACATTGGGATAATTCTTGACCTCATCCATGAGCCGGCGGATCATCCGTTCCGCGTGGCGCAGGAAACCGGGGTGAGTTAAGTCATTGACAAAGATCCGGCCGGAGGGAGTCTTGCCGCCTCTGGCATTTGCCCGGATGGAAGGATATTTCATGGCCAGCCAGGAAGGGATCACACAGGTGGGAACGCAGACGATCACACGGATCTCCCGGATGGCGGCTGCGGAAAGCTCTCTGTGAAGATGAGCAAAATCAAAACTGCCGTCTCTCGGCTCAATGGTGGCCCAATTGGCGTCTCCCACACGGACCACGTTCATTCCGGCTTTCTCCATCAGGTCAAAGTCCTGGCCGATCCGGTCAACGGGCATATATTCATCATAATAGGCACAGCCGAAATAGATCCGATCCGTTTTCATCTGAGCTCTCCTTAACGGCAGGGGTATGCGAAAAATTGTTCAAGACCCTTCGGATCTTAAACTAACAGAATTATAGCAGAATCGCACAAAATGAGCAACGAAAACCCGCAAAAAGTTTTAGTTGACTAATCGCGTATTATGTGTTTAAATAACGGTTGTGATATTTTTAGGGACAAATGTCGAAGAATTATTTTTTTGACGATGTCAAACAAGAAGGAAAGGAATATATAATATGCCGCCTCAATCAAAGATCAGTAAAGACAGTTTACATCAGTCCGCATCCGCGATCATCCGTGAGCAGGGAAGTAATGCCCTGAATGCCAGAAGTCTGGCAAAGAAGAACGGATGCTCCACCCAGCCCATTTTCTCCAAGTTCGATTCCATGGAGGATGTGATCGGCCAGGTCCGTGAGCTGGAGTTTGAAGGATTCAAAGCACATTTTTCGGAAAGTATGCAGGGCGAGAGCAATCCCCTTGTGGGTGCCGGCATGGCTTTCATGTCTTATGCCGTAGAGAATCCCAATATGTTTTCCTTCCTGTTCCTGGAGAAGAACTCCGGAGAGGAAACCGGTGCTCCTTCCGTTTCTTTCCTGAAAGAGACGCTGTTTTCGAAGGACATCATTACTTATGTGAAAAATGACTCCGGTCTTGACGAAGCTTACGTGAAGTCCGTGATCGGAAACTTCTATTACTACCTTGCAGGAAAAGCTGTTACTACGGTGACTTTGGAGGAGAATGCCACCGAGGAGGAGTTGCGCCAGGAATTCAAGGATTTCTATAAAGCTTATCGCAAGATGTACAAGAAGAAAGACAAAGAGGCCTGATATGCGTAAGATGGAGTTTGATATGGAGCGACCCGGCCTGGTGGAAGCGGGCCAGGAGGTCGAAGTGGTGGAGAAGGCATTGCCCTATACGTATTACTACACCATTGTCCCCGCAGTGGCCATGTCAAGAAATATCCCGCCGGATGAGAGACTGAAGAGCAGAAAAGGCACTGTGGTCAGTGTTGCGCCCTTCGGTACCCGTGAAGTAGTCACGGTGGAGTTTGACGAAGACTGACGGCGGATCTCACAGGAGTTTTGAAACGATTATGAAAATAAAGAGCAGTCGGAGCAGAAGGCACTTCGCGGCTTTCGGCTCTGCTATCATGTTATGCCTGAGCATGCTTTCGCCTCTTTCGGGAGGCGCGGTGCAGACCGCTCTGGCAAAAACGGAATCCGGGGCGCCTTTGGCACAGGAGAGTGCCTGGGTTACTACGGATACGGATGTGGCCTGGTCTCTTGACGGGAATGATACCTATAATTCCATGAGGGAGCTTTCGGCCCGGGCCGCCATCGGCGAAATGGGGGCCGGCATCAGCCTCGAGGATGCCATGACGATTACCGGAGCTGAGGATTGCATTTCCCTTACGGAGTATCTGGATATTTTAACGGACCTGGGATTTCGGACCATCCGCATCCCGCTGGATTGCAATACCTATTTTTTTGATGAAACTACGAGCTTTGACGGAACACAGGAGACCACAGGATCCTGTTACGATCTGACAAAGGGTACAGCCTATTTAAGCCATGTACGGTTTCTTGTGGATGCGGCTGCCCACCGGGATATGTATGTGATCCTCACCGTCAATGAGTATCCGAAGGACAGTAAGGGAGTAACTTTATTCTCCGAGGCCTCAGAGAAGGAGGAGATCCGGAAGCGTTTCGGAGACATCTGGCGTGAGATCGCACGTGTCTTCAGCCGGCATGACGAGCATGTGATCTTCGAAGCCGTGAACGAAACAGGTTCTGCGGCCCTTACCGAGGAAGAGATCTTGAATGAGCAGGCTGAGGTCTGTGCCCTGGATCAGATCTTTGTGGATACGATCCGCGAAATTGCAGGCGGAAACAATTCCAGACGGATCCTGGCAGTGAACGGACTTGCCTCAAACCCGGACTGGACCGTAAATGAAACCTACGGCTTCAAGCTTCCCGAGGATAAGGCCAAGGATCGCCTTATGGTGTCCGTGAAGTTTTCTCCGAGAGAGTTTGCCGTGGATCCGGAATCCGGAAAGAATACCTTCGGTGAGGCAGATGCAGAGGAACTGGAAAATACCTTTGCGGAGCTGAAGACCTTTACGGACAACGGAACGCCCGTACTTTTATGTGAGTACGGCTCGGTGGATCGGGAGAATGCCGAAGACAGGGCCTATTATACGGAACTGGTCAATGTAAGCTGCAGGGAGAACGGTGTGGCTCCCGTCTACGGGAACCATGAGGGAGAGACAGAGGGCTCTCACGGCTCCGCCATCATAAGCAGAGCGGACGGCACCGTCCTTGCTCCTTTGTGTGTAGCTGCCATTATGCGGGGCATGGATGAGAACTGTGATGCTTCCGCAAAGGATATTTCGAAAGAACCCGATACCCGGGAACTGAAAAAGATCGTGATCATGGCTGACACGACCCGGGCAAATCTTTATCATACCGGAAGCGCATCCTTAACCAGCGATTCCGCGGGAACCAAGTTACTGATGAAGCAGGGAGAGGATTTTCCTCTGACTGTGATCGCAACGCCCCAGGGCTCCGGAGATCCGGTTGTGTATTCCACCTCGGATGCTTCCGTGATCACGGTTTCCGGCGGCGTGGTGAAGGCAAAAGGCGTAGGCCGTGCTGTTCTGTACGCATGTTCCCGGAGCGGATCCGTCTGCAGCGAACTGGCGGTGGAAGTCTCCGAGAGCGAGCATAAGACGGGCTTAAAGGCTCTGGTCTTCAGCGAGGATTCCGCCGAACTGAAGCTGGTACCTGGAGAATCCGCAGATCTTCAGATCGAGAGAAGACCGGAAGAGTGCGATCATGAGGTGAATTTCTCCAGCACGGATGAATCCGTTGCTTTTGTGACTCCTCAGGGCCGTGTATATGCACAGGCTCCCGGAACAGCAGTAGTGGTTGTTACGGCTTCCAACGGGATCCAGCAGTTCGTTCCCGTGACGGTCTGCGAACTGAAGGAAGAGGAGCAGCCTTCCCTTGCACTGAAGGTAACCCTCTGGAAGTGGGTCAAGAAGAATGAACCGCTTACCTCGGAAGGAGATACCGAAAATGCAGGTACCCCGGAAGCAGATGAGGGTACCGGGGCGGAGAGCCGGACGGGGGAGGAGAACCTCTCCGAAACGGAAGGCATTGATGAAGCCGGCAGTGCTGTTGAAAACGAGAGCGTTGATGAAAACGGGAATCCGGTTGAAACGGATGAAGAAGGCACAATAGAAGACGTACACGGAACGATCCGGTTGATCGATGTGATCCTGGATCCTGTTTCCGTCAGCGGAATGGGCGAATATCGTTTTCCTATGGATATCACCGATCTGGAGGCGAAGAGCGGCCTTTCTCTTGCCGGTCAGGACGAGTGGAAGATCTGGGAGATCTCCCTGGTGGATCTGAACGAAGCGAAGCTGTCCGAATTTGAGTTTGTATACGAGTATGAGAACGTATCCCCGGAATACTCCGGTTACCTTGGTTCTTACGCCAGTAAAATGGCGTCAACGAGCTACTGGGACTATTCGGAGCATAAAATGGGTGTCTTCGGGGCAGGGAGTCCGGATACCGACGGCTGGGAGGGCCTGCTTACGATCCCGAACCATGTAGAGCTTCTGATCGACATCAGTAAGATCCGCTATGATCTGTCCGGGTATGCTGCAAAAGAAGAGGTTTCGAACTTCAAGGCTTCTTCCCCTACAAATTTTTCCCTGGTCATCGGGGAGACCACCGATATCTACGTGAGCGTTGAGGAAAGCAATCCGGAGCATGCAGGAGAAGTACCTGTGATCTTCCTTTCCTGCGACAGGACCATTGCCAAGGTGGACAGCACTCCGCAGACAGCGTCTGCAAACGGCAGGATCGGTGTCACGGTGGAAGCCCTTGAGGCAGGTACCACCACCATCAAAGCCGTTACCCGGGATCTGAAGGTAGTTTCCTTTACCGTGAAGGTGACCCGGGAGAAGGAAGTCCTCGAAACGGGCAAGGAAGAGGAGACGACCACCAAGGCACCGGAGACGGGGCCCATCGTTACACCGCCTCCCACAGAACCGCCCGTTACCAACAATGCGCTGGAAGTCATTATGCTCGGAGTTCTTCTGGGCGTGATCGTCCTCTTTATGGTCATCGGAACGGCCATTTTGCTAAAGAGTGCGCAGAAAAAAGGATGAGAAACGATTATGCCTGAATTTTACGATGATGAGACCCTTGCCAGATTGCAGTATCTGGAGATGGACATCCTGCATGATTTTGTCCGGATCTGTGAGGAGAATCACCTCACCTGGTTCGGCTATGCGGGAACGGGCATCGGCGCTCTGCGCCACAAGGGTTATATCCCCTGGGACGATGATATCGATATCTCCATGCCCAGGAAGGATTATGATGAATTTATGCGGATCGTGACGGAGCAGATGAGTGATAAATATCACGTACTGAATTCCGAAACGGACGAGAATTATCCCCTTGCCACCACGAGACTGTGCTTAAACGGCACGGTTTTTCGTGAGCATTCCATGAAGGACGTGGATTGCGACTGGGGCATTTTCCTGGATCTGTATGCCCTGGAAAATGCAGCCGACAACCCCATAGCCTTCTGGTTTCAGATGTGGTCCTGCTGGTTCTGGGGCAAGATCCTGATCCTGCGGTCCATCCCGCGGCCTTACCTGTATGTCCACGGGCTTCTGGCCAAGATCGTGACCTGTGCCTGTGTCATCAGCCATCACATCCTGCGGATCCTGCACATCAAGAAGAGCTGGCTCATCCACCTCAGAGAGTCTGCAGGACGCCGGTATGAGAACCGGGAAACCAAGCGGATCGCCTATTTCTGCGATCCCCGGCCGGATACCAACACCTTTGAGGTGGCCAAGACCTACCCTCTTCGGTATCTGCCCTTTGAAGACTTTAACATGCCCTTCCCGAACAATCTGGAAGAGCTCTTGACCAAGATGTACGGGGATTACATGACGCCTCCTCCCGTGGAGAAGCGCAAGACCCATTTCCCCTATGAACTGGATTTCGGGCCTTACAAGGATATCGAGATTCCCAAGAAGGGAAAGAAAGAGAACTGAAGAGATGCTCCGGAGAGACACCGGAAGAATAATATAACAGCCGGATTTCGAAAAAACAGAATCCGGCAATAAAGGAGACAATTATGGCTATGGTCAAAAAGCCGGTTACCGGCATGAAGGATATTTTACCCGAGGAGATGCAGATCCGGGACTACCTGATCGGTCTTATCAAGGAGACTTACCGGAGTTTCGGTTTTACTCCCATGGAAACTCCCTGCGTGGAGAGCATTGAGAACCTGTCAAGCAAGCAGGGCGGGGAAAATGAAAAGCTCATTTTCCGCATTCTGAAAAGAGGCGAGAAGTTAAACTTAGAGACCGCAACCTGTGCGGAGGATCTGGTGGATTCCGGCCTTCGTTACGACCTGACGGTGCCTCTTGCACGTTACTACGCCAACAATACGGCAAAGCTGCCTTCTCCCTTTAAGGCACTGCAGATCGGAAGCGTATTCCGCGCGGACCGTCCTCAGAAGGGACGTTTCAGACAGTTTACCCAGTGTGATATCGATATCCTCGGAGAGCCTTCCGAGCTGGCCGAGATCGAACTGATCCTGGCAACCACCACCTGCCTCGGCCGCATCGGTTTCAAGGGCTTTGTGATCCGGATCAATGACCGTCGGATCTTAAAGGCTATGTCTGCTTACAGCGGCTTTAACGAGGCGGATTTCGAAGAGGTCTGCATTATCCTCGATAAGATGGACAAGATCGGCCTTGACGGCGTGAAGGCAGAGCTTTTGGAAGCAGGTTACGCGGAGGATTCCGTGAATAAATATCTGTCCCTGTTTGAAGCAGGAGAGGGAGAAAATCGTCTTGCAGTCATCGGAAAGATTCTGGTGGAGGCCGGTGTTCTCGAGCAGGAGGTTTTGGATCGTCTTCAGACCATCATGAAGGTGGTGGGAGAGTCCAGTACCACGGAATTTAATCTTACTTTCGATCCCACTCTGGTTCGCGGAATGGGCTACTATACCGGAACCATTTATGAAATCGGTGTGGAAGGCTTCCCCGGCGCTGTCGGCGGAGGCGGACGCTACGATGAGATGGTAGGCCGTTTTGCGGGACAGAAGACCTGTGCCGTCGGTTTCTCCATCGGTTTTGAGCGGATCATTACCATTTTGATGGATGAAGGCTTTAAAGTACCGGAGGAAGGCGGCAAGAAAGCTATTGTCCTGGATAAGGATCTGCCGGCGGAGCGTTATGCCGAGGTATTCCAAAAGGCTGCTGCTCTGCGTGCGGAAGGCAAGACCGTTCTGATCCTTACCAAGAACAAGAACTTCAAGTTCCAGAAGGAACAGCTGACCGCTCAGGGCTATGAAGACATTGAAGTGGTTTACAAGGACGAGTGGAAATGATCATTTGCCCCATTGAATACTTGATTTTTTAACGGACGGAAGGGAGAAAATCTTGACAAGGACCTCCCTTCCGACTATATTTAATGAATGGTTTACTTTACGATTTGCGAAGCGATCGGAAGATTGGCCTTCCAAGCTGTGAGTGAACAATTATTGATCGAAAAAGAGACATTTTTCCGATTGCTTTTCAGAGCGCTGTTTTGGAAAATGAAGATCTTTTCCGATTACGAAAGAGAGGAAATATCATGGCAGAATCAATGCAGGGACTTCACAGAAGTCACAGATGTGCTGAACTCGGTGCGTCCAATGTGGGACAGCAGGTAACCGTAATGGGATGGGTGGCAAAGAGAAGAAATCTTGGAAGCCTCATCTTTGTGGATCTTCGAGACCGCAGCGGCATTCTGCAGATCGTTTTCAATGAAGAGAGCGGAGATGCTGCTTTGTTTGAGAAGGCCGGAAGCCTCAGAAGTGAGTATACCGTTGCGATCACCGGCCGCGTAGAGCGCCGTTCCGGCGCCGTAAACGAGAATCTGGCAACCGGTGAGATCGAGATCATCGCCGACAGCCTTCGGATCCTTTCCGAAAGCCAGACACCGCCCTTCCCTGTTGAGGACGGAATCAACACCAAGGATGAGATCCGCTTAAAGTATCGTTACCTGGATCTTCGTCGTCCTGAGCTTCAGAAGATTCTCTTCATGAGAAGCCGCCTGTATAATGTAACCAGAGAATTCCTCGGCTCCGAGGGCTTCATCGAGGTGGAAACTCCCATGCTCTGCAAGTCCACTCCCGAGGGCGCAAGAGACTATCTGGTGCCGAGCCGTGTTCATCCCGGTTCCTTCTACGCACTGCCTCAGTCTCCTCAGCTTTACAAGCAGCTTCTGATGTGCTCCGGTTTCGACCGTTATTTCCAGATCGCAAGATGCTTTAGAGATGAAGACCTGCGTGCAGACCGTCAGCCGGAATTTACCCAGATCGATATGGAGCTTTCCTTTGTCGATGTGGACGATGTCATCGATGTCAATGAGCGCTTCCTTGCCAAGATGTTTAAGGATCTGATCGGTGTGGAAGTTCCCCTTCCCATTGAGCGGATGACCTGGCAGGAGGCTATGGACCGTTTCGGTTCCGATAAGCCCGACCGCCGTTTCGGCCTCGAGCTGGTAAATGTTACCGATGTGGTCAAGGGCTGCGGATTCGGTGTCTTCACCGGCGCCATCGAAAAGGGCGGAACCGTTCGCGGTATCAACGTAAAGGGTATGGGTGACATGCCCAGAAAGAAGATCGATGCTCTCACGGACACCGCTAAGACCTACGGTGCAAAGGGCCTTGCTTATGCAGCACTTCAGCCGGACGGAACCGTGAAGTCTTCCTTCGCCAAGTTTATGACGGAAGAGGAGATGAATGCTCTGGTTGCTGCCATGGGCGGCGAAGCCGGAGACCTGCTTCTCTTTGCAGCTGATTCCAACAAGGTCGTATGGGCCGTTCTCGGCGCACTGCGTCTTGAGATCGCCAAGACCTACAACCTCTTTGATCCCAAGGAATATAAGTTCACCTGGATCACCGAGTTCCCTCTTCTGGAGTGGTCCGAGGAGGAAAATCGTTTCGTAGCCATGCATCATCCCTTCACCATGCCCATGGAAGAGGATCTGCCCTTCTTAGAGTCCGATCCCGGCCGGGTTCGTGCAAAGGCTTACGACATCACCTTAAACGGTGTGGAGATCGGCGGCGGAAGTATCCGTATCCATCAGGCCGACATTCAGTCCAGAATGTTCACGGCACTCGGATTTACCCAGGAGAGAGCCTACGATCAGTTCGGATTCCTGCTTGACGCCTTCAAGTACGGCGTTCCCCCTCACGGAGGACTTGCTTACGGCCTTGACCGTCTGCTGATGCTGATGACAGGTGCAGATTCCATCCGTGATACCATTGCCTTCCCGAAGGTAAAGGACGCATCCTGTCTGATGACTCAGGCACCTTCTACCGTAGATCCCGCTCAGCTTGAGATTCTGGGTCTGGATATCGTAGCAGAGGCACAGGAAGAAGAATCAGCTGAGTAAGGATATCGCGTTCAAAGCGAAGGAATACGAATCTGCAGAGTAAAGACTATTTGTCCGAAATACAGAATATCGGTCCGGTAAATATGATAGTGATACGGCAGCGGATTGGTCATACGGTCTGCTGCCGTGATTTTATGATTAAAAAAAATATCTGGTATTAATAAAAAGTTTAAAACTGGCTATTTTTATATACCCAGTTCGTGCTATGATGTGCACATCGAAAAAATGATTCTCAGATCGAACACGAGAAGGAAGGAACACATCATGGTAAAGACAAACACACAGACATTCGGAAGCAACAAATCGGCATACTATACGCAGAACCGGTTAAAGACCTTTACTGTGGCAGCCATGCTGATGGCAATGAATATCGTTCTTTCGTCCTTCAGTATTCCGGTACCCGGCGGACACTTTTACTTAAATGACTGCGTCATCTGCACTGCGGCACTTCTGCTGGATATGCCGGAAGCAATCATGGTAGCGGCCCTCGGCTCCTTCCTCGGTGATGCGATCTTTTATCCGGCTCCCATGTTTGTGACATTGATCACCAGAGCCGTTCAGACTCTGATCATTGTTGGCATTTCTCATCCCCGCAGAGGCGAGAATCCCGGACTGGTCAGAAGCATCCCGGGACTGCTCCTCGGACAGGCAGTGATGGTTCTCGGCTATTCCATCGGTCGTGCCTTTGTATATGCGACTCCCGAATACGCCGTGATCAAGCTTCCCTTTGAAATCCTTCAGGCAGGAGTCGGGGCAGTCTTCGGTCTTGTGATCGTATTCTTCACACCGGTACGGAAGGTGTTTCATCAGCTTGTCGGTTCCGGAAAGGCTCCTAAGGATGAGTCCAAAACAGAGTCCGGTGAGTTGAATGTGAATCAATGAAGCATGAGAGGAAGTCGGTGGTTCGGCAGAACCGGTCGTAATATCACATGTTGTTATGAATGACAGAATAAAATCCGGAAAGGATGATTCAATATGAGTACTCAGGAAAATGTTCTTCCAAACACGGAGACCATTACTTATGAAAGCGTAAAGGAACAGGTTCGAAAAGCCGTTACGGAGTTTCTCCCTATCGCCAAACTGAAGAAGGGCGATATCTTTATTGTGGGCTGTTCTTCCAGTGAGATCGGCGGTTTCCACATCGGAAAGGGCTCCAATGAGAACCTGGCGGAAGCGGTTCTGGAAGGTTTGAAGCCGGTTCTGGATGAGCAGGGCATTTTCCTTGCGGCTCAGTGCTGTGAGCATTTAAACCGTGCGATTGTCATTCCCCGGGAAGCCCTTGCATCTAAGGATGATCTGGTGAATGTGGTGCCTCAAAAGCACGCCGGCGGTTCTTTTGCAACGGCTCTTTACCATCATCTGGAGGATCCGGTGGTAGTGGAACATATCAAGGCGGATGCAGGCTTTGATATCGGTGATACCCTCATCGGAATGCATCTTCGTCCGGTTGCGGTTCCCGTACGGCTTTCTCTTCGCAAGATCGGCGCTGCCAATCTGGTTTGTGCAAGGACCAGGCCGAAGTACATCGGAGGCGAAAGAGCAGTCTACGATGTGAATCTCTCCGGCGGCGAAGTCCGGGACTGAGAGACATCGCCGGTACGGAGTAATGATCCTTCCGATGGGAAGGAGAAAGAATCTCAAGAATGACAGAAGGAACTGCCGATGAATTATCAGGAATGTATGAAAGTGCTGGAGGAAGCGTCTTTCAAGCGGGGCATTCATATGGGCCTTGATTCCATGCGGGATCTGATGGCGGCCCTGGGCGATCCCGGCCTTGACCTTCCTGCGGTTCATATCGCCGGAACTAACGGCAAGGGTGCGGCGGGAGCGATGCTCACATCGATCCTCGCACACACTTCCTACCGGGTTGGCTGGTATCATTCTCCCGCGGTCTATGACCCCTGGGAGATTCTTTGCGTGGATGGGAAAATGATTTCGCCCGAAGAAGTTGCGGAAGGTATGACCGCCATCCTTGATACCGGCATTGAGGCTACCGCCTTTGAGATGCAGACGGCGCTGGCCTTTTGGTATTTTGAGAAGAAACACTGCGACCTGATCGTGCTGGAAGCCGGTCTTGGGGGCGATGAAGACGCCACCAACGTGGTTCGCGGAACGGTCTGCTCCCTCATCATGAGCGTAGGGCTTGATCATACCGGAATCCTGGGTGACACCAAAGAGGAGATCGCTCGGCATAAGGCCGGGATCGTAAGAGAGAGTGTCCCCTGCGTGGTCTATCCGAAAAATGACATTTCGGTTCTCTGTACCATCCGGGAATGCTGTGATGCGGTTCATTCCAAAATGATCCCCGGTTATATTCATTCCCCCTGGACTCCTTCCATTCCCGGAGAGCACCAGAGCGTCAATGCCGGAACGGTGTTGAAGGTGGCGGAGGTTTTGAACGCCTCCGGCTTTACGATTCCCGAAGAAGCAGTGAGAGAAGGACTCAGGGAAGTACATTTTCCCGGGAGAATGGAACGATTAACGATAGACGGTGTGACGGTCTATCTGGACGGAGCACACAATCCGGATGCTGTTCGGGCGTTGGTTCGGACACTTCCACTGATCAATCATTCAGGGAGTTCAAACGGTTCGGAAGGAAAAAACAGTGCTCCCCATGATCACGGTTTCATCTGCGTTATGGGTGTTTTGGAAGATAAGAATTATCCCCAAATGCTTCAAACCATGCTTCCTGCAGTTTCTGCATTCTATCCGATCACGCCGGATCATCCCGAGCGGGCGCTGACCGCAGAGAAACTGTATCAAAAGGCAATCGAAGAAGCAGAGGAACTTCCCGAAGCTCATAGGCCTGAGATCATGCAGGTTCGTCCCCTTCGAGAAACGCTGGAGGCTGCCATCACTCAGGCAAAAAAAGAAGAGCGGAGCATCATTGTGTGCGGTTCGTTTTATAATCTTGCGTTGGTTCGCGGAGTTCTGAATTCCATCCGAACGAAGTGAAGATATACGGAAAATGATCATGATTTTTTTCGGATCATTTATGACAAAAGAGAATCCCTGTCGGTTTGAACCGATCGGATTTTGTGGAGGAAAAATATGAAGATCGGTCCTTATACTCTGGATCTGAAAAATCAGTTTTATATCATGGGAATCCTGAATATGACACCGGATTCCTTTTCAGACGGCGCTTCCTATGCAAATCTCGACGCGGCACTTTACCGTGTGGAGCAGATGATTAAGGAAGGAGCGGCTATCATCGATATCGGCGGAGAATCCACCCGTCCCGGACATGTTCCGGTTTCCGTCCGGGAAGAGATCGATCGGGTGGCACCGGTGATCGCGGCGGTGAAGGAACATTTTCCCGTACCGATTTCCGTGGATACCTACAAGGCAGAGGTGGCAACGGCGGCCTTTGAAGCCGGAGCCCATATGTTAAACGACATCTGGGGTCTCATGTTTGATGAAGGGGAAATGGCGCGCCTCGTAGCTTCTCGAAAGGAAGAGGACGTTGCGGTCTGCCTGATGCACAACAAAAAAGATCCGCATTATACAGACCTCATGGAGGATCTTCTGACGGATCTGAAGGCCTCCGTAAAAAGAGCCACAGATGCAGGAATCCCCGAGGAACAACTGATCCTGGATCCGGGTATCGGATTTGCCAAGACCACGAAGGAGAACCTGGTGGTCATGAATCATTTGGAGCGCCTTAATGAACTCGGCCTTCCGGTTCTTCTCGGAACCTCCCGAAAGTCCATGATCGGAAATACTTTGCAGCTTCCCGTGGATGAACGGCT
>JAGACB010000220.1 GCA_017614345.1 Lachnospiraceae bacterium | reverse complement strand
TCTACATCAGCTACCTTCGCAACAAGCTGAAATCCATCCATTCCGACCTGTCCATCCTTGACCGGGACGGAGGCTACGTCCTGCAGATGGAACATCCGTTGGAGACGGTATAAAAACTCAGTGTATCATTTCTCGGATATGTTTGGATCGTCTCATTTTTTACATTCTGAGTAAAAAATGGGACGATCCAAACAACCACAGCAAGATGCAGGAGGAGGTGAGGAGTTGAGTATCTATCAGAAGCTGCGTGTGAAGATCGTGCTGGTAGAGACACTGGCCTTTCTTTTTGTGACGGTGCTGATCGTAGGCACCATTAATGCGGTCAATTACAATCAGATGGTCCGGAGCGCTCACTCCTACCTGACGCTCCTGGAGCAGAGTCACGGTGTGATCCCGGACGTGGGAATGCCCCACGAGGGGGAGGAGGAAGAAGACGTGATCCGCCTGGGCTACGGGCGGAGCCTGACTCCCGAGACCCGGTTCACCACCAGATTCTTCATCACGGTGATCAATGAAAAGGGCCAGCTGGTGGATTACAACCTGGAGAATACCGCGGCTGTCAGCAGTCAGACCGTGGGAAATTATGCAACCAGCGCCGGTTTAAGACACGAGAAGGAGGCTATGGTGGGTTCCTACCGCTTCTTAAAGTCTCCGGATCCCGTTACCGGCCTCACCACCATTTATTTCGTGGACTGCACCAACACCCTGGCCTATAACCGTTACGTATTCCAGATGTCCGTGCTGATCGCCTGTGTCTGCATGCTGCTGGTATTCCTGCTGGTCTATGCATTTTCCGACAGGGCTATCCGCCCCATGGTGGAAAATATGCAGCTCCAGCGCCAGTTCATCACGGATGCGGGGCACGAGCTGAAGACACCGCTTGCAGCCATCAGCGCCAATGCAGATGTGCTGGAGATGATGGTGGGCAAGAATGAGATGATCGATAAGATCAAGCGCCAGACCATGCAGATGAGCGAACTGGTCAATGAGATGCTGACCCTCTCCAAAATGGACGGCGCCGATATGGAGCCTGCCAACCTGGAGGATGTGGATTTCACCGCGCTTGTAAGGAACAATACGGAGGATATCCGCTCCCGTGCAGAGGGCGAAGGCAAGAAGCTGGAGGTGAACCTCGACGAGGCGATCCACGTAAAGGGCGTTCGCAAGGATCTGACCAGAATGGTCTCCGTTCTTACCGACAATGCAGTCAAGTACTGTGCTTCGGAAGGAACCATCCGGGTACGGCTCTCCTTCTCGGCGAGAACGGCTACGCTGGAGGTCATGAACCATTCGGAGCCCATTCCGGACGAAGAACTTCCCAGGCTCTTTGAGCGGTTTTACCGCACGGACGCCTCCCGTTCCCGTGATACCGGAAGCTACGGCATAGGCCTTTCCATCGCAAAGGCCGCAGCCGAGAATCATAAGGGCCGTATTACCGTGAAAAATATACCTGCCTACAAGGCAGATGCTCCGGACCGGGAGACAGAGCGGCTTTCCAAGGCGGAATACGCCCGCAGAAAAGAGCAGTCCGCACTGGACCCCAAGGACTATTACGTCTGCTTTACGGTGACCTTGCCCGCCAGCTGCAGACCCGAGAAGGAAGGCAAACATGAATCATAAGAAAATCTGCTATCTGATCGGAGCAGCGGACTTCGGCTTTCCGGAAGGTATGGCCTTTCCGGATGTACCGGGCCCGGAGGATCTGGTGATCTGTGCCGATGCCGGAATGATTGAAGCCGGAAAGCAAACGGAGGCCTGGCGTCCCGACCATCTGATCGGCGACTTCGACTCCCTGGAGGAAGCAAAGCCCGGAGCCTCGGAAGAACTCTTCCGGAGGAGCGCGGGGGATGCGGAACGGCTGGATGCGGACGGACACACAGCGGAAACAGATAAGAGACCCGGAGAGCCGGACGAAGATCCATCCGGAACACCTTCTGCCGATCAGGATCAAAGAGCTCATCTCCACATCCTTCCGCCGGAGAAGAACCTTACGGATCTTCAGGCAGCCTGGCGTCTGGGGCAATCTCTGGGCTATCGAAACTTTGTGATGACCGGGTGCTTCGGCGGCCGAAGGTTCGATCATTCCCTGGGGAATCTCCATCTTCTGCTTTCCATGGCCCGAGAGGGGGGCCATGTCTGCGCCTGCAGCAAGGATCTTCTGGTGATACCGCTCCTTGCCGGCCAGACCTTTGACAGTGAAAGAGGGATCCTGTCAGAGGAAGCGGATGACACGGAGAACAGGGAAGAAGAGACGGTTCTGTTCTCTGCGAAGCTGACAGGGAAGAACCGATATCTTTCTTTGGTTCCTGCCGAAGGAGGAGCTCTTGGAGTGACCATCCGGGGTTTAAAATACGAAATAACAGATGGAGAGATCCCTGCGGGAAGCACTCTCGGGATCAGCAATGAGATCCTGGCGGGAAAGACATTTTCCATCAGGACCGGATCCGGGAGTCTTTGGGTCCTCATCAGTGAGAAATAAAACAATCAGGAGGATGCCATGGCTTTTGTGATCATAACCGATTCGGCTTCGGATACGCCTAAGGAGGTTCAGGAACGGTACAACCTGCCGGTGATCCCGACTCCGGTCACCATTGACGGAACGGACTATTTTGACGGAGACACGATCTTCGTGGATGAGTTTTATGCCATCCAGGCGGAGGGAACACACGATATCAAAACCTATCATGTGAGTCAGTATACCTTCCGGGAGACCTTCCGGCCCTACGCGGAGCGCGGCGACGAGCTTCTGTACCTCTGCTTTTCCACCGGAATTGCGGGAACCTACAACGCGGCAAGGCTTGCAGTGGAGGAACTGCAGGAGGAATATCCGGATTTCAAGATCACCATCATTGATACGAAGTGCGGTTCCATTGCCTACGGAATGGTGGCACGTCACTTAAAGGTCATGCAGGAAAACGGTGCTTCGCCGGAGCTCCTCATCGAGGCAGGCCGGTATTTCTGTGCACATATGCGCCACGTGATCATAGTCAAGACCCTGGATTATCTGGTGAAGGGCGGCCGGATCTCAAAGACCAGCGCCATTGTGGGCAGTGCCCTTGACATCAAGCCCATTATCCG
>JAGACB010000029.1 GCA_017614345.1 Lachnospiraceae bacterium | reverse complement strand
CCGTGTTCGCCTAAGATCATACATCTGCTGCTGGTGGTACCGGCGTCAAACGCCATCAGATATCCTGGCATGGGGTGCCCTCCTTTGCTTCAAATTAACAAGGAATAGTTTCCTCGCTGTGCTCGGAAACGGGTTACGTTGTTAATGCTGCGCATTAACAACGAATGTTAACAGTGCTGCGCACTGTTAACTACTTCATAAACTCCTGATATTCTTTCAGGACTTCTTTGGTCTCTCCCACCATCTTGATCTCGCCGTCATGGAGCCAGATCACGGTGGTGCAGAGTTCTTCCAGAGTCTTGATGCTGTGGGATACGATCACCACGGTCCGGTCGGGAGTGTTGATCAGTTCCTTCATCTTCCGGTAACTCTTCTTCTTGAACTTTTCATCGCCCACGCTTAAGACTTCATCGATCAGGATGATGTTGGTCTCCAGGATGGCGGTGATGGAAAAGGCCAGTTTGGAATACATACCGCTGGAATAGGTCTTCACCGGATAATCGATGAACTCCCCGAGCTCGGAGAATTCAATGATGGCCTCGGTTTTCTCTGCGATCTCTTTTTCCGAAAAGCCAAGCAGCATTCCGGAGAGAATGATATTTTCCCGGCCTGTTAAAAGGGGCTTAAAGCCCACACCTATGGAAAGCAGGGAAATGGTATTTCCATGCAGATCTATGGAGCCGCTGTCCGGAGACAGGATCCCCGCAATGGCCCGGAGGGTTGTGGACTTACCGCTTCCGTTCTTGCCGATGAGGCCCACGATCTCCCCCTGAGGGACATCGAAGGAAACTCCCTTCACCGCCACAAAACGATTGGCCGCTTTATCTTTTTGGGTAAATGACAGGATGGACCGCTGAACGGACATTTTCCGCATCATCCGGTAGGAGATCACAAGATCCTTCACCGAGATGGCGATCGGTACCTGCTTGTTTGCTTCCTCCCCGGCCGTTACGGTTGCCTCGGTCCCGGGAGTCGCTTTGATATCTTCTGCCACAGTAATTGGTTCCTTTCTGTGTTCTTTGAACTGTCAATCAGATCGACTTGATGTAGCTGTTCTCATTTTTGTAGATCACCCGGTTTACTGCAAAGCAGCACACAAGGCCAATGCCCAGCCAGATGAAATACAGCGTCCAGTCGATCCCCTGTCCGCCCAGGATCACCAGTCTCATTTCCCGGATCACATAGCCGATGGGATTTCCGACGCCGAGAACGTATCTGAGGGTATCATCCTTAACCTTGGTGTCAATGTTATAGAAGATACCGGTCAGGAAATACACAAGCTTCAGTAAAATGGAGATCACATAGGCCATGTCCTCCACAAAGACTCCCAAATGCAGCAGGATCCCCATTAATGCATAGGTGATCACCGTCAGGAGCACCAGAAGGGGAAATACCTCCAGCACATGGATCGTGACCGGCACCTTATAATAGATCATCAGGATCACCACGATGCCCAGGTTGATCAACATCTTAAAGCCGTTGACCATGATCTTGGAAAGGATCAGGATGGTCTTGGGCAGATATACCTTGGAAATGATGGATTTGTTATTCACCACCAGCTTTACGGAATTCACCAGGTTCTTGTTAAAGAAGCCCCAGACGGTGAGTCCCACAAACAGGAACGCTCCGAAATAGTCCTCCTTCATGTTGGGAAGGATGTTTCCGAACACCAGCATGTATACCAGCATGGTGCAGATGGGCTCCAGCACCCACCAGATCCAGTTCAGGTAGGAATTGGCCACCTCGGATTTCAGTTCAGCCTTAGCCGAATACACGGCATAAGGAAAATATTTCTTGGTATCTTTGAAAAATCTCATGGATCTTCCTTTCAGTTCTATCAGATCATTTTTCCGATGATCAGATCAGTTTTCCGTCGATCATCAGCTCGCCCTTCTTCAGGTGGACTATATCCCCCATCTGTCTGCTGGGCTTCATGTAATCCCCGTAGCGATGGCTCAGATACTCATGATATCCGGCCGGCAGAGGATAATGCTCGCCGTGGAAGGTTCCCTCCACCGTTTCGGTAAACCAGTCCTTCTCGTATCTGACCCCGATCTTCGGGATAAAGGAATTGGAATTGAGGGCCGGCTGACCGGAAAGGGTCTTTCGCTTGCTCCGCTCCACTTCCGTTGCAATGCGGTCATACCATCTGACCATCCGCTTCGTGGAAAATGGTTTTCCCATGAGGCACAGCACCTTGACCTGCAGGTACTCCAGGCGGCTGTATTTGTCCCAGTCCAGACTGTAGCGTTTGGACATCAGCATTCCGTAGAGCATCTTCAGTCGGAAGATATGCAGGTCTCTGGACATTTTCCCGGAATAGGTCTGGTCCATAATGTAAAGGTCAAGGGCTATATGGCAGTATTTGTCCTCGTAAAAGGCATCCTCCTCACAGGGATTGTGGAGGCGGCTCTCCTTGTAGTTGAGCTTGGCGATCATATCATAGAAGGCCTTCGTCTGTCCCGGAAGAACAAGCTCCATCTCTGCAGGCAGCTCAGCGGGAGCAACCTCGATAAAGCGCTCATACTCGCTCCGCACAAAGCAGATGTCCACATCATCATCCCAGGGAATGAAATCCTGCTCCCGCACTGCACCGAGAAGGGTCCCGGCAAACAGGAAGTAGGAGATCCCGTGCTTTTTGCAGATCACATCCACAGCACGGATCAGTTTCATATTCACTTCGCGGATCTTCTCCAGTTCCTCTTTCCGTGCCATGGCAAATCATTCCTCATATCAAGTGCAGACCGGCGGATGAAGACTTTCCTTCTTCCCTTCGACCTGCTAACTAACCTAGTTATTTTACCCGAAAGGGCATGAAAATGCAACCTTATAATTCCCCCTGCATTTTTCGCCGATTTCAGGAATGCATTTTTCGGATCAATTTCCCCTTGACAGAAAACCTATCCCCCCTTATAATTCAGAATCGCTAGGGGTGCCGTAAAACGGCTGAGAGATGCAATGGATTGACCCTCACTACTTGATCCGGTTAGTACCGGCGTAAGGAAGCGAAGTTATCACAAAGTCAAAAGCTCAGATCTTTTCATGCCCCCTTCAAATATCATCTTTGGAGGATTTTTTTATGCTCAAATTTCTGACCGACCTGTCTCTTTTCTATGAAGATGAAGGTTACTACTATCCCACCACCAAGGGTACCGTGACCATTTACGGCATTGCCGCTCTTGCGATCATCATTGCCTTTGTGCTGATCTTCATTGCCGTGAAGAAACGTGCCGTGGCAGGCAGCGCCGGAGCTGCAGCCGCAGGAGCCGCAGCACCTGCCAAGTCAAATCCCGTTTTCTCATCCACCAAGCAGATGGTCATCTGCGCTCTGCTCCTTGCACTGGGCTTCGTGACCTC
Organism: Lachnospiraceae bacterium; assembly: GCA_017614345.1. Lineage (GTDB taxonomy): Bacteria > Bacillota > Clostridia > Lachnospirales > Lachnospiraceae > JAGACB01. Next base: position 24,387 of record JAGACB010000029.1, on the reverse strand, counting down.
CATGTTCGGTCCCAAGATGCCCTGGGGCGGCCGTGTGACTCTGTTCTCCATGCTGTTCATCAGCTACATCGGCTACCTCTACGGTCTGAAGGTAGGCATCTTTACGGCTCTGACCTACAGTATCCTGCAGTTCATGCAGGACCCTTACGTCCTGACTCCCCTTCAGGTATGTCTGGACTACTTCTTTGCCTTTACCGCTCTGGGTCTTTCCGGTCTCTTCGCCAACATGAAGAAAAACGGTCTTCTCATCGGCTACATTGTTGCCGTTCTCGGCCGCTTCTTCTTTGCCACCCTGGCAGGCTACATCTACTGGTCGGATCCCGCCTACATTCCCGAGTCCTTCCCGAAGGCCCTGACCTTCCTGTACTCTCCCCTTTACAACCTGGCCTACATCGGACCGGAAATGGCAGTCACCATTGCCATCCTCTGCATCCCTGCCGTTAAGAAGGTTCTGGAGGACAGACTGAAGAAGGCTTCCCTGGACTGATCCAAAAGGAAAATGATCACAACACCTGTAAAGGTCTTAAGGTTCAAGACGATCCGAAAAGACTGAATAATAAGCTTCAAAGGGCATCACACCAAAATCGGTGTGATGCCCTTTGTAATTTCGTTCGCTTGTTCAATTGTGCTTCAGGCTGTACTTGTTTGCTGTCGCACTTACTGCCGCACTTGCCGTTGCCCTTACTGTTGTGCGTCCGGTTGAGCTTCCGGCTGTGCCTCAGGCTGGGCTTCAGGCTGTGCTTCGGGTTGTGCTTCAGGCTGTTCCTGAGCTTCAGGTTGTTCCTGAACCTCCGGTTCAATGGGATCCGCACCGTTTAAGTTGGCCAGCATCCGCTCTGCGATCTCATCAAGGGCAATGTCATGTCCCCGGTAATGATCCAGATAATACTGATAGTTCTCAATGGCCAGCTTACTCTGGTTCAGGTGGTGGTAACATACTGCCAGCCACAGGGAGGCCTGTTCCTTTTCCGGCTTGATGAGCTGAACGCAGGAGAGATAGTTGGCTGCCTTCTCGTATTCTTCGAGAGCCACGTCTCCCTTTTCATCTGCCATATCCCTGTCTCCGGCCTGATAGGTCTCGAAACCGATCCGGTAGAGTTCATCGGCCTTCTCGCTGTAGAGCTTGCGGATCAGCTTCAGAGAGTCCGTAAGGCTCTCAGAGGTCATCTCCGATTCATTAAGCAGCTTCGTCTGTGCAAGGATCGCATCGTTTACGGATTCATTTCCCGCAAAGGAACTCTCCCAGCCTTTGTTTTCACAATACAGATTCAAAAGTGCAATGGTTGCATCATACTGACGGATCAGTCTCGGAGAGATCTGCTCCTCATTATGCTCCGGCTCTTCCTTGGCCTTCAGCTCCTCCTCCAGAGAAGCAACCTTTGTCTTCAGTTCATTTCTCTCACGGGTCAGTTCTTCGCCGGTATTCTTCAGTTCCTGGATCAAACCACGATCCTCGGAAACAGAAGCCTGATACCTGGAGATCTCGGACTGATAATCCGAGAGCACCTTGTTCTTGTACGTGGGAAATACCACAAAGAACAGGATCAGCGCACCTAAGACCACGCCCAGCAGGATCTCTGCCGCAGTGACCCAGTAGGATTCAAAGGACTTGGTGTAGATCGGGATAATAACGCCGTCATTTTCCTCATCCTCCGACTCTCCGTTCTGAGATACCGCCTTTAAGATGGCCGCCTTCCGCTCCTCCTTGGATTCCTCCACCCGGATGGAACGGCCGGACAAACGGCGCAGTTCTTCAAGATACCGTCTGGCAGTGGTGTTGCCCCGGTCGATCCTGAGGCACTTTTTCAGTACGCTCTGTGCCTTCTTGTACTGCTTCTGCTTCATGTAAAGAAGTCCCAGAAGCTGATAGGCACGGATCATCTTCGGATACTGGAGGATCACCTTTTTTAACTGGATCACCGCCAGATCTACACCGTCTTCCGCGATATATTTCAGACAGATATTATATTTTTTGATACAGGCCGCGATCTCATCCAACCGGTTCTGATTCTTCTGCAGGATCATCAGATACCTGGTGGCTTCATTGTCCTCCTTCTGCATATTAGAGCTGATGACCCACTCCCGGATGGCATATGCCGCCTCGCCCATCTCAAAATAGACAAGTCCCAGGAGGTTTCTGGCCTCGATGTTGGTCTTGTCCATCTCGAGGCTCCGTCTGAGCATCAGCGCAGCTCCGGTCAGATCCCGGACCTTCGCCTTGTTCAGTCCCGCGTTATAATATGCATTGGATGTTCTGCAGATCTTCTTGTAGGCTTTCACGTCCTGTCCGCAGTTCTGGCAGTAATCCCGTCGACCGAGAGTATTGCCGCATCTAAAACATTTCATTGTTTTTTCTTCACTTTCCCGGATTCTTCCTGCTGTCCCTTGATCAGTTCCAGCATCAGATCTGTCAGATCCGTCATGTTGTCATCAAGGATCAGGTCCTCCATCTCCTCGATCTCCATGCTGGGCTTGAATTGCCGGATCTCTTCATCAAAATCGATCATATGATTCCTTTCTTAAAGACAAATGTCTTTCCGTGTCTTCAAACAAGTACCCTTAATCATAACTGTTATACGCAAAAAATGCAAGTTACATTTGTCAGCGCACCTTCGTTATCCCTCGGAAATGACAAAGGAATTCTCAAGGGATTTTTTTACTGCTTCCCGGTAGATCTCCTTTGCTCTCTGATAATACTCTCCGGAGCATCCGGAAAAATGTTCCAGCATCACGCCGCAGTTAACTTCCAGAACCTTCTTATCCCCTGCAGCCTCTTCCTCGATCACATCCACCGAGGCAAACCGGATCCCCAGGGCCTTTGCCGCACGAACGGCCAAAGCTTCCAGAGCGTCCCATTCGCCGGGATCCTTTTCTCTCTCCAGCACCTCCGGAACGGCTCCCTGCCCCAGGTTGTGCTTCCAGTTTAAGTATACAACGGTTCCTTCCGGAGGGACCTCCGTCAGCTCCCATTCATGAAACTCCGCATCCGTAAAGGGGCCGGCAGGAAGCTTTTTCTCCTTCGTATCTGCGTATTTTTCCTTTTCCGTCTTCGGATCTGTTTGGTTCTTTACAACCTGCTCAAAGATCAGTTCTTCCAGGGTACTGTGTCCGTCTCCGGTCACACTCTCCCTCTGCTTGGAGAACATGAGCTTGGCCTCTCCGTCCAGGATCACCACCCGGATCTCCCGGGCAATGGACACGTACGGCGAAGCTGCTATGGTCTTTCCTGCGGAAAAGAGTTTCTCTGCAGCCTGCGAAAGTTCTTCTTCCGTAACCACCGGGAACACCTCCGTGCCTCCCGTGCCGGTATCATTTTTCAGGATCAGGATCCCGTACCTTCTTCTCAGTTCCTCTAACTCCGTCAGGCTCCCGTCCTGGCCGGCAAATCTTGCCGTAGCCGGCGGCAGAAAGCCGAAATGAGGCACAGCGGGGATCCCGGACCCGAGAAGCAACTCGGAAGCGGTGCTTTTGGAATTGCAGATATCCGCAGCAGCTGCGCTGTTTAAGCCGAAGCGATAGCCGTACAAAAAGCCGGAACGCTCCCCCTTCCTCATCCGGAAAGCCCAGCCGTATGCGGCACTTTCCAGGGAAATGCCTTCTTCTGCGCAGATCTCCGTGATCATCCGGTAAAACCGGCTCTTTTCATTCAGAACGGTTTTCTTCTCTTTCATCTTACCACCTGTCCTGTTCATGCAACGATTTTTTATTTCCGTAACCTTATCAATTTTTTCATAATATCCGTGTTTTTACGATGATAATATTACTATAAAATGCCCTCAGAATCAACATTGGTTCACCGGGCCTTCCCTAAAACGATTAAACACAAACGGCATCAAGTGTCACGGCACCTGCCGAAAGCGTTTATTTTCTTGAAAGAAGCCCCTTAAAAATATGAACAGAGCGTTAAAAAAATATGGGAAAAAATATTGACAAATCTAGTGTTTTTTTATATATTTGTGTTGTATGGGATTCTTATTCCATCAACTACTAATTAAGGAGGAACTGAAATGGATAAGAAGCTTGCTAGTATCCTTGCATACTGCACATGGATTGGCTGGTTGGTAGCATTCCTTGCTCCCGGCGAAGATGTAAAGGCTAATCCCGGTTATAAGCAGCACCTGAATCAGGGCCTGATCCTGTTCATCATCTGCTTTATTCCGATCGGTATTACCCAGCTTTTCGCACTCATCTTTGCGGTAATGGGTATTATCAGAGCAGCACAGGATAACGATGAACCGCTTCCTTTAATCGGCGGTGTAAAGATCATCAAATAATTTTCGGATTATGTTGATGAACTGGTCTGATCAGACGAGTAACGGAGAACCGGAAGGGGAAACCCTCCCGGTTCTTTTCTTTCGCCTTCACGCTATGTTCGCATGTCTTCTATCCGTTGACAAAAATAAACAGTTCTCTCCTTTTTACATCAGAATCCGCCGATAAAGCTTTCTCTTTATCGGCGGATCATTTAAGTTAATGTTTCATACAGACCCTGATCACGGGTAGCTGTAGTAGCTCGGGTTGGAGCTGAATACCTGCATAAAGCCACCCATCATCTGGATCACAAAATACAGGATCCATAAGATCACTCCGCCGATCACCAGCAGAAGGACTATGATATCCAGGATCAGTGCGATCTTCATCTTTGTAGTGTAGAAGCCGTTGGCCTTTCTCAGGTTGACTACAAGGATAATGGAGATGATCGCAAGGATCGGTGCCAGAAGCCGCAGGAATCCGCAACAGCAGGATGCTGCAAACAGAATCAGGGCAAGGATCGGAAGGATGATAGCCATATCCTCATCTCTGGACTGATCCACGTTAACAATGGTCTTGGGTTTGCCGACATCATCGGAAATGGGGTCAAAATAGATACCGGAATTGGTCGGATCATAGATCTTCTCATGTCCTTCCCATTCCACACGCTCTTCCGGCTCATCATCCTCATACTCATCGTCGGAGGTGCGCATCTCTTCGATCTCATCTTCCATATCAGCCCAGGGATTTTTCACATCCCCGGTCTGACTCTGACTGACATAATTAATTCCGTGCGCCATCTGGCCGCAATACGGACACACAATATCCTGACGCGGAATCACGTTCCCGCAGTGTTCGCATATAATCGACATTCTAATACCTCACGGTTGCCAAAGCGGCAGGGTTTCCTTTGCCCCTGAACCGCCCGGCAGATACTTTCCCCTAAATTGCATTATTTTCCCGATAACTTGGCAAGCTGTTCTTTCACCTGACTCATCATCGTTTCATATTTTTCCAGTTTTTCCTTCTCTTCCGCTACCTTTTCCGCAGGCGCCTTGGACAGGAACCGTTCGTTCGAAAGCATTCCCTTCGATCTTGCCAGTTCCTTCTCAAGCCTCTGAACCTCAGCCTCTAATCGCTCCCGCTCCTTCGCCAGATCTACCAGCTCGGAAAGAGGCAGGTAAATGGTTGCTTCGGCGGTAACTGCGGAAACCGAATTCTCATCGACACCGGTTGCATCGCTCTGAATAAAGACTTCATTAGCCGATGCAAGAGTCCGGAAGAATACCGTTCCCTCCTCGAAGATTCTCCGAACCTCTTCGGAAGAAGCAACGACATAAACATTTACCTTCTTTGACGGAGGTACGTTCTTCTCGGTACGAACGTTTCTTACCTGACGAACCGCTTCCTTCATGATCTCGATGGAACGCTCTTCCTGCTCGAAGTTCCACTCTTCCTTCCATACCGGCCATTCGGAGATCATGATGCTCTCCTCTTCGTCCTGAACGGTGGTGAAGATCTCTTCGGTGATGAAAGGCATATAAGGATGCATCAGCTTTAAGATGGTGATGAGCACCGTCTTTAAGGTCTTGATAGCAGCCGCACGGGTCGGATCCTCCGCATTCCACAGACGGGGCTTCACCATTTCGATATACCAGTCACAGAACTGACTCCATGCGAAATCGGACACCTTGTCGAGGGCGATTCCGAGCTCGTACTTATCGAGATTTTCGGTCACATCCTTCACCAGACGGTTGACGCCGGAAAGGATCCAGCGATCGGCATCGGTAAGCTCGGACAGATCCAGAGGAGCAACCGCAGCCTTTCTGGTTTCCTCATCCTTATCAAAGTTCATCATAATGAAACGCGCTGCGTTCCATACCTTGTTGGCAAAGTTTCTGGATGCTTCCACACGCTCCGTGTAGAACCGCATATCGTTTCCGGGCGCATTGCCGGTGATCAGAGTCATACGGAGTGCATCTGCACCGTACTGATCGATCACCTCCAGAGGATCGATACCGTTTCCTAAGGACTTACTCATCTTGCGGCCCTGAGAGTCACGTACCAGACCGTGGAACAATACGGTATGGAAGGGGCGCTCGTTCATCTGTTCGTATCCGGAGAAGATCATCCGGATAACCCAGAAGAAGATGATGTCATAACCGGTTACCAACACATCGGTGGGATAGAAATAATCCAGTTCTTCGGTCTTCTCCGGCCAGCCCAGTGTTGAGAAGGGCCACAGTGCGGAGGAGAACCAGGTATCAAGAGTATCGGGATCCTGCTCCCACTCTTCTCCCGCAGGAGGATCTAAGGTAACGATCATTTCCCCGGTATTCTTATTGTAGTAAGCCGGGATCCGGTGTCCCCACCAGAGCTGTCTGGAGATACACCAGTCACGGATATTGTCGGTCCAGTTGAAGTAGGTCTTGTCCATGCGGGGAGGGATCAAACGGATGTCTCCGTTCTTTACGCCTTCCACAGCAGGCTTGATCAGTTCGTCCATCTTCACGAACCACTGCTGCTTGACCATGGGCTCTACCGTAGTCTTGCAGCGGTCATGGGTACCTACATTATGTACATGGTCTTCCACCTTTACGAGAAGACCCATTTTGTCAAGTTCTTCCACGATGGCGCGTCTTGCCTCGTAACGATCCATGCCGGCATACTTGCCGCCCTGTTCGTTGATGGTGGCATCATCGTTTAAGATATTGATCTCGGGAAGGTTGTGGCGCTTTCCTACCTCAAAGTCGTTAGGGTCGTGAGCCGGAGTGATCTTTACACAGCCGGTACCGAATTCCATGTCTACGTAGGAATCGGCGATCACGGGGATCTCACGGTTTACAAGAGGCAGAAGAAGTTTCTTTCCGACCAGATCGGTATAACGGGGGTCATCGGGATTTACCGCAACGGCGGTATCACCCAGCATGGTCTCCGGACGGGTGGTGGCGATCTCAACGAAACGGCCTTCCTCCCCGATCACGGGATAATTGATATGCCAGAAATGTCCGGCCTGTTCTTCGTAAACAACCTCGGCATCGGAAATGGAGGTCTTGCAGACAGGGCACCAGTTGATGATGCGGCTGCCCTTATAAATGAGTCCTTTTTCAAAGAGGCGGACAAATACTTCTCCGACTGCCGCAGAGCACCCTTCATCCATGGTAAAACGTTCCCGGTCCCAGTCGGCGGAAACGCCCAGCTTCTTAAACTGATTTACGATACGGCCTCCGTATTCTTTTCTCCATTCCCAGCAGTACTTTAAGAATTCCTCACGGCCGATCTCATTCTTATCGATTCCCTGTTCCTTTAAGTGACTGATGACCCGAACCTCGGTGGCAATGGCCGCATGATCGGTTCCGGGCTGCCAAAGGGTTTCATAACCCTGCATTCTCTTATAACGGGTCAGAATATCCTGCATGGTTCCGTCGAGTGCATGGCCCATATGAAGCTGACCGGTAATATTGGGCGGAGGCATCATGATGGTAAACGGTTTTTTCGAACGGTTTACTTCCGCATGGAAATACTTTTTCTCCAGCCACTTGTCATAGATCCGCTGTTCTATCTCTTTCGGATCATAGTTTTTTCCCAATTCCTTCATGGATCAGGTCCTCCTGCTTTCTGTTAGTTCAAAGGCAAATGCGAAACCGGAATCCGTATAGATTATACGAAATCTGATCCCGCATTTCCTTTCTTTTTCTTTTCATTTTCTTTTCATATAAAAGGAATAGTTTCCTCACTTCGTTCGGAAACATGATCCGACGTTAATGCAAAGCATTAACGTTGATTGTTAACGATGCTTCGCATCGTTAACTTACTCACTCATCCTGTATTCCTTCTTCAGGTCCTCTAAGATGCTTCTCAGTTCCTGCTCTCTGCGGACGGAATCCTTCTTCATGGCTCTGCGGATCCTGGAATTCTCCATCGCCTCCTCAGTGGCTGCAAACAGAGAACGGTATTCCTCCTGCCACTTGGAAAGGACTTCGGGAGATTCCACGGTAAAGAAATCCGCAGGAAGATCCACGTCCTTCTGGATGGACAGGAAGTAAAGTTGCTTCAGGATCGCTTCGTTGGTGCGCTGCTCATAGGCCTTCACAAGGCAGTCAGCCGCATCCTTGAAGTAATAGATCCGAAGATAGACCACAGCCAGATGCTGCCAGGCTCTCTCTAAAGCCTCAGGCCCGATGTTTCTGGAGCCCGCATTCCGGAAGTAGTCCTCGTACACGCTGATGGCAGCATAATACTTCTTCCGCTCGAGAAGTGCGTCCGCCCTTGCAAGAACCCGGTCGGATTCCGTCATTCTCCGGTATTCCTCCAGAGAACGTGCAAAGACCTCCAGTTCCTCTTCGTTGTAGTATTTCATTTCCCACATGATCTGGGTCAGCACCTGATTCAAGGTAGCCTTGCTCCCGGTGGGAGGATCGATCATGTTCCGAAGCTTCACCACCGTGTCCTTCATCCCGAGTTCCACCTCGATGAAATGAAGAAGTTCGGATGAGATAAAGCTGTCATCGATCAGCGCCAGATTATGGTAGATATAATAACAAAGTTCCTCACCGGAATAAATATGAAGTCCCAGTTCCCGGATGACAAACGGATGCTCCGCCAGCTCCGTGGGGCACAGGATACACTGTCCCATATCGTTCCTCCTCCAGTTGCAGGTCTTTGATCTGCAACAATATCCTTTACAATGAGATCTCTGATAACAACCCGATCACAGTGAGATCTCATCCCGGTAAACCCATCCGGATGCCGGGAACAGTTCGCCGAAGCCTAAGTCCTCGACTCGCACCAGCATGGTGGTCTCACTGGTAAATGCAGTGGTCAGCGACAGTCTGGTGGTCTTGTTCGGACGCTCCGGGATCCCCTTCAGGGGAATGAAGATGGTACGGTCTTTCTTGTTCTCTTCCCCGGTGTAGACGATCTGCAGTTCAATGGCCGTTTCTCCGTCCACGATCAGATCCACGGTGGAACGGGTCTCATACCAGTTCTCTCCGGCAGCACCCAGGATCAACTGATGATGGGTGTTGCGGTAAACCACGTTCATATATACGCTCTGGGTCAGTCTTCCTTCGCAGATGAACACATAGGGATAAATGGATTCTGCACGGGTATGATCAATACCGGCATAGGCAGCACCCTTTGCGAAGATGCTCTCCGTTGCAAAGACACGGCGCTTGCCGCCCACTAAGGTCTTCAGGAACACATTTGCCCATTCCTGACAACGGTAGAAGCCCTTTCCGCCCAGATAAATGGTGGAAAATGTCTTTTTCTGCAACAGTCTTGAGGCACAGGAGGAAAGGATGGAGTCTGCCATCTTCTCTCCCGTAGGAGTATCCAGGATGTCCGGACTGAAGCCGTCCTCCAGACGCTCATGCTTTACGGTGACGATCTTCGGAGTCACACCTCTGCGGATATCCAGCTCATAGTAGTTCAGGCCTTCATCGGAAAGATCAAAGAGACCCACCTGGTTCATCCAGAGCTCTCTGGACTGGCTCAGGGCATAGTACATAAAGCTTTCCGTGTGAGACATAATGAAGACGTGCTCTCTGGGAAGTCCCATGCGGTCCGTGCAGTAGATCAGGGAATCCATGATGCCCTGCTCCAGCTTCTGGATGGTGAACACGATCATGCCCACTCTCGATGCCCGGGGATTCTTCTCCAGCACCTTCTTCATGGTCAGCTCCAGGAACAGATACAACAGGTCTCTGGCCGTATAACGGTTGCCTTCGATGGTAGCGGTTCCGCCGGCAGCCACCTGCTTCATCAGCTTGTCTGCCATGATGCCGCTGCCGAGAAGCGCAGCCCGGAAGGCCTCCTCACCGATGAGCCAGGAATCCTCGCCGCGCTTCTTGCACACGGCTACAGGCATCATCTCGGGATAGTTCCCCTCACTCATATAAAGATTCTCCGGCTCCGTCACGCCGACATCTGCCGGGAGAAAATAACTGATCTGGCTGTAATCGTTACACAGATCATAACCTATCACTAATTCATCGATTCCCATATCGACTCCTTATCAGCTCATTTCCCCTTAAGCCAACGGATACAGTTTTTCGATCAGAATATCTGTCTCCGTGAGCTCTGTCAGGAGTGCTTCGAGTTCCACGTCGATGTTCGAAACACCGGCGATATTGTTCAGCTTGTCAAAACGGCTTCCCTTACGGATGCTTCTGTGATGACGGCTGTCAAAGATCTTGTTCTCTCCGGTGGAAAGGATCGTATGATCCTTCTCCTCCACCACCTGGTAGGAAAGGGCTTCGTCATGGAACAGTGTCATGGCCACGGCAAAGATACCGGGATATACCGGATCCATCACGCAGGTGGTGCGGCCCTTCTTACGGGTATCCTGCTCCGTGCCTTCCTCTGTCTTCAGTCCGCTCGCATCCTCCGTACCGGCTGCAGGCTTTGCAGCAGGCTTCTTGGGCTTCTTGGCTGTCAGAACCGCTTCTCCGGCACCTTCATTTTCCACAAGAGTGCTTCTGGGTACGATCTCATATTCCATGATCACCCGGTCAGCTTCCGTAGAACGGTGCTCTAAGATCACCCGGCCGTTTCAGGTCCTGGGCAGATCAAAGTGCTTCCGGAGCTTGGTATAGAAGGCAAACAGATAACCCTTTGCGTACAGCTCTTCCATCAGGTTCTTGGCAAGAGTGGAACGCTTCTTCTCCAAAAGTCCCTTCTTGGAATACTGGAACAGAAGGTCGATCTTGCAGATATCCGCAAAATCATACTTCGGATCATCCATGAGCTTCTGCTCAAGATACTGATAGACCTCCTCATCCTCGGGCTCCAGTCCCAGGAAATGATTGTGGCACTTCAGTACGAAATAGGCATTGACAATGGGCGTAAACAGAGGCTTCTGCTGTTCCTGCCATACCTTCAGGTAAAGGCGGAATACTTCGCCTAAGCGGTCCATGTGTCCCGTGAACATCATCTGAGCCAGAAGACGCTCGGGGAAATCAGCCCACTCGATGTGCTCATAGGCCTCTCCGGCATCCAGGAGCTCCAGCATCTCCTCGGTGATACCGTTGAAATAACGGATCAGGTAGCTGAGGAGCACATGGTTGGTCCGCTTCTGCCGATACAGATCCAGGCAGATGCCCAAAAGGAACGGGTCATAGTCATAAGAGGTTCTCAAAACCTCGAAACGGGCCACGTTCTGAAGCACATCCACGGAATAACCTTCCAGACCGTACTTGTGGAGGATCTGATAGGTCTCCTTGATGAAACCGCGCTCGGAAAGAAGCTCTACCAGACGATGACGGTCCTTGGGATCCAAGTTATCCGAATCCAGCTTCAGCAGGAAGGAATCCATGGCATCCTTGTGTCCCGTCTCCTCGCAATAGGAGATCAGGGAGGTTACGATCTTCTCCTTATAGCCGTGAGCCACCTCCGCCATGTCCAGAAGGACCATCAGCGAATAGATCTGCTCGGGCTTGCGGTTTTTCTTATCCAGAAGGGCTCTGGAATCCAGAACCTTCAGGATCATATCATTGGTCCCGTACTTGCGGCACAGGTCCATAAAGTCTTCGTGATCCATCAGCGATTTCAGCTGATAACGGAAGTTGGCATAACGCACGCCCCGATTGTCCTCGAAGACGATGATGGCGTCCTCGGTATCGTAAACGGGAAGGCACACCTCTCCGTTCTTCATGGCGTAACGGTACTCTCCGGCGATCTCCGGATAACGGAGGATGACCCAGTTGGCAGCCCCGGCCTCACAGGTCAGGCGCTTCATGGAAAGCATCACCGGCAGAACGGGAGCCACCCGCTCATCGATCATCTCCGCAAACAGGAACTCATTGTAGAGCTCCAGGAGATTGGTATTATAGCGGCCCGCAAAGAGCTGCTCAATGGCATAGGTCTCCATGTGGTCCTTGTATTCCCGGTAGATCTGACTCTCCTTCGGGAAATAGGTCACCACGTTGTGATACAGGTGCTCACGGGAGGTTAAGTTCAGATCCTCCTTATCGGCACAGAAGAGCAGAAGCTCTGTAGGCATGGGCTTTGACAGTCCCATGGGAACGCTGCTCAGATAATTCTCGTAAAGACCGGTAAGACGGACGTCCTCGATGATACCCTTCTCATAGTAAGGGAAGAACTGCTCTCCGATCTTCCTTCCGCCGATGAGCACACAGAGAATGGCTGCCAGTGTGGTCTTCTTCGGCACTGCCTCATAGAGGTAGCAGGCCAGGCGGTAAACGGGAGCCCGGAAATCCTTCTCGTACATGATGAGTGCCGTAATGGCATCCACTGCATCGGGAGTCAGGATCCGGTGTCTTGCACCGAAGAGAACGGACTGAAGTTCAAAGCCCTCCAGCTTCTTTACCTTCTCCGTATGACGGTTGATCATCTGACAGGCAGACAGATACAACAGCGGAGAACGGCAACCCTTATGGAACTGCTCGCGAAGCATTTCATAAGCCAGTTCGTCATTTTCCAGAAGCTGATCGTCTACACGGATCAGCATCAGGAGCAGATAGAGGGAATCCATCCGGTCCACATAATATTTCTTCAGAAGTCTGGCCACCGTATCCTTCTGCTCGGTGCCGGGCTTCATGAGGTAACGCAGATACAGGTAGAAGCAATATGCCTCCACATCTTCCTTCCGGTGTTCGGAAACCTCATCGTAAATGGCTTCCATGACACTGCGGAATTCTTCCATTTCCCCGCTTGCATGGTACAGATAAGCCATGGCAAGGGCGGGACGGATCTCTTCGGGAGCTTCCTTCCTGCGGTAGGAAACGATCTCCTTCATCCGGTCCACGTATTTACTCTGCTCAGCGGGAGTACAGATCTGATATGCGATAAAGCAATCATAGAGCTCCGCATAGAGATGGGAGTTCATCAGGCGCTTCTGTCTTCCTTCGGAAACCTTCCGAAGAAGCTCGGCAGTCACCTTTGCCTCATACACGCGGTCCGGAAGGATCACCCGGATGGAACCGAAATTCTCTCCCTGATACAGATGCTCGGGAAGGATCTCAAAGGTTACCACAGCGGTGCTCTCTTCGTTCCTGAAGTCCGAAGTGGACAGGCGCTCCGTCTTCAGACGGATAAAGGGAGCCGTGGCCTCAAGGGTCAGCTCACAAAAGCCCAGATATTCCATTTTCAGGACAATGGCACCTGTCAGGGATTCTTCTTCCTTGCCGTCGGCGCCGATGGTATAATGCAGATCTGCATATTTGCCGCTCTTGGATTTCTTGCGGCTCTTCATGGCTAAGGTATCACCGGATACCATGGCCATATCATCGATCTCATCGCAGGTCAGGACCTGCTCTCCTTCATTTCCGCCCTCTAAAGGCTCTAAGTATACGTGAGCGGCAGCTTCCGCCGTCAGCACCATCTGATGCTTTCCGGCCTTGGCTACCAGGAATTCCTCCATGGCACGGCCGGAGTTTGCTCCGTGGATCAATGTCTCGTAAAATGCTCTCAGCTTTAAGTCCTTCATGAAGGGGAAGGTCACAAAATAGCTGCTGCAGAACATCTTCAGTGCTTTTTCATAATCCTTTTCGGCAAGAGCGGCAAATTCCTTTAAGGTTGCCACGGTGGGGACCATTCCGTCCTCACTGCGTCCGGCTACGGTGAACTCATAGGGGATCTCAAACTCGGTGCCCTCGGCAACGAACTGAAGAGCGCCGCGGATCACGGAACCGCCCTGCATTCCGAGGCACATGACCTCAAAATGAACGGTTGCCTTTTCCCCCACCACGCTTTTCTCCACCGGTACCACACGGTGATCCGTAGAGAAGATCAGGGTCTTCATCGAAACACGATTCCGGCTCTGCAGATAGACATCGAACTTCTGAGTATAATCCGAGCTGATCGTCTGATTAAATTCAGACGGATAGCAGACGATATCCGCCGCTTTCACGCCCACATTTCCCTTCGCAATCTGAATGATTCGGTCTCTCACAGCCTCTCACCTTTCCGGATCGCAGAAACGATCCTGTCGATTTAGTTGCAGGTCTTTGACCTGCAACAATCGTCGATTAAGCGTCAGCTTAATCGGCGCCATCCGTTTGGTTCACAAAGTGAACCAAACTATTCCTTTATAGTTGCAGGTCTTCGACCTGACTAGAATTCAAGCCATCATATCATCTCATTTTAATATAAAACCCTGTTCTAGTCAATGTGTATCTTTGAATTTCCGAAGCTCTTCCAGCCTTTTTCCGATTTCTTTTTCCTTCCCTTCCCCGCTTGGTTCATAGAAGGTGATGTCCTCCATTCCGTCGGGCAGATACTGCTGCTTTACAAAGTGTCCCGGGAACAGGTGAGGATAGAGATATCCTGCTCCGTGGCCAAGCTTTTTGGCTCCGGGATAATGGGCATCCTTCAGGTGATCCGGAACCGGTGCATTGCCGTATTCCTTCACCGCTTCCATGGCTGCACCGATGGCATTGGTGCAGGCATTGCTCTTGGGAGCCGTAGCCATGTAAACGGCGGCGTGAGCCAGGATCAGCTCCGCTTCCGGCATGCCCACCCGCTCCACAGCCTGTGCGGCACTTACCGCCACCACCAGAGCCTGGGGATCCGCCATGCCGATATCCTCGCTGGCAAGGATCATGATCCTTCGGGAAATGAACCGGATGTCCTCTCCCGCAGACAGCATCCTTGCCAGATAAAAGACAGCCGCATCGGGATCACTTCCCCGCATGCTCTTGATAAAGGCGCTGATGATGTCATAATGCTGATCTCCGCTGTTATCATAACGGACGTGCTTTTTCTGGATACACTGCTCTGCCACCGGCAGGGTGATATGGATGGCACCGTCCTCGGAGCGGTCCGTGGTCATGACACCCAGCTCCAGGGCGTTTAAGGCCTCTCTGGCATCTCCGTCCGTGATCCGGGAGAGAAACTCCAGTGCCTCCGGCTCCAGCACGGCGTGATAGCTGCCAAGGCCCCGCTCTTCATCCTCCAGAGCCCGGAGAAGAAGGATCCTGATATGCTCTTCCTGCAGGGGCTTTAATTCAAAGATCACGGATCTGGACAAAAGCGCCTGGTTCACCTCAAAGAAAGGATTCTCCGTAGTGGCTCCGATCAGCACCACGGTGCCGTCCTCCACGAAGGGCAGGAGATAGTCCTGCTGGCCTTTGTTGAAGCGATGGATCTCGTCGATGAAGAGGATGGTCTTCCGGTTGTACATTCCCAGATCCGTTTTGGCCTGGGCTATCACATCCTCCATGTCCTTCTTTCCGGCAGAGGTGGCATTAATACTCTTAAACTGTGCAGCAGTGCTTCCGGCGATCACCTTGGCAAGGGTGGTCTTACCCGTTCCGGGCGGGCCGTAAAAGATCAGGGAGCTGATGGAATCTGCCTTGATGGCTCTCGGCAGCATCATATCCTTTCCCAGGATATGCTCCTGTCCCACCACCTCATCAAGGGTCCTGGGTCTCATCCGGACCGCAAGGGGACCTGACCGGTCGGAGTTTTTTTCACGCATGTAGTCAAAAAGATCCATGGCATTTACCTCGTACAAAAAAACTGACAGAGCCCCCGTCCGTAAAGGATCGGGGGCCTGATAAATTACTTGTCTGCTGATTTCCGGTTCCGGTCATTTGTCAGGGGGAAAACTGCTAGAACCGGTTCACCGGGGTGGTTTCCGCCGGAGCTCCTATACCGCTCATGGCCGAAAGCTGGTCGCTGATATCATGTACCATGGGCGTAACCTGATAATTCTTCTGGTCAAAGAGGAACTCATGGAGCTGGGAAACATTTACCTCCATACTCTGAGCTACAATGGGCCAGTCATGAGGAATGGTTCCCACATACTCGTTACTGTAGAGATAGTAAGGGAAACCTGTGGTGGAGGTCAGCTTCAGGTTCGGAACGACCTGACACAGTTCAATGACCTCGGCACCTTCAAAGGTGGTTGCCACCTCGCCTAACAGGGTATCTGCAATGGCCATCAGAGTGGTGGGGTTTGCAGACTTTGCCTTATCCAGCATCTTGGAGACGATCTGTCTCTGACGCTCGGTACGCTGAAGGTCACTGTCGGTATAACGGACACGGCAGTAGGCAACTGCCTGAACGCCGTCAAGGTGATGGGTTCCGGGAGTCTCGATCTGAGTGGATCCCACACCGGTGGCCTCAACAACGGAGGTGATGTAGCCGTTTAAGTAAACCAGCATCTCAGGGGAAATGTAAACATCATCCACACCGCCGAGCATATTGATGGCATCGGCAACGGCCTTCCAGTTCACAACCACATAGTCCGTAAGTGCAAGGTCCAGATTGTAGTTTAAGGTACTTAAGGTCTGGGTGGTATCCCAGCGCATTGCCGCATAATTGACCTTGTTGAAGGTACCGTTTGCAGGCATATACATGTAGGTATCACGATATACGGATGCGATCCGGACATCTCCGGTATCCATATTCACGTTGAAGATCATGATCACGTCGGTATTCGCCTCGCTGACCAGTCTCCGGTTGTCGGTGGCATCCACGCCGAATACGGCAAAGTTGATGCTTCCCTTGTTCATTACCTCGATCACGCTCTGATCGATCTCGGGGTTCTTCAGATCCTCATCCTTGTAGGTGGCGACTACATTTCCGTCTGCATCCGTTACCTTGTAGATGTTGACATGCTGGATCTTGTCCCACTTACTGATGATGAAAAATCCCAATGCAAGAACGCCCAACAGCAGAACCTCCATTAAGAGCAGGAGCACTCTGCGGATCTTGCGACGTTTTTTTCTTCTGGCTTTTCTGATCCGGCCCACCCCCTCTTCGGCGTCCTCCGGATCTTCATTCTCGTTGTAATCTTCGGAATACTCCTCATATTCCTCTTCATATCTTTTCTTTTTACTCATATTCTTTCCTTTCCGGCTTCTTTTCCACACTTATCGGTCGGTCGTCCCTTCAGCCGATCCTTTCAGGGTCCGATTGACCCGGAAGCCGTTTAGATTAATAGGCGTTCTTATTGATAAAGCCTTTGAACACCGTAAGGATCGCGATCTTAAGATCGAGACCCACAGACCAGTTCTCAATGTAATAGAGATCGTGGTCAATACGGTCCGGGATCGAGGTATCACCCCTCAGTCCGTTGACCTGGGCCCAGCCGGTAATGCCCGGTCTGACCTGATGTTTTACCATGTATCTGGGGATCTGCTCTTTGAACACCTCAACAAAAGCAGGCTGTTCGGGTCTGGGACCGATCAGACTCATTTCCCCCTTCAACACGTTGAATAACTGCGGCAGTTCATCAATGCTGGTCTTTCGGATCCATTTCCCGATCTTGGTGACTCTCGGATCATCCGGAACCGTCCATCCGGGCTTTGCCCCCTGCTCTGCCACCATGGACCGGAACTTGATCATCTTAAAGTTGCGGTTGTGCAATCCCACCCGCTCCTGCGTAAAGAAGATCTTCCCCGGCGAGGAGATCTTGATCAGGATCGCAACCACGATCATGAGCGGAGAAAACAGGATCAGCGCAACAATGGAGCCCACCACGTCCATGGTCCGCTTGATAAATGCGTTGATGGGCTGGTTTAAGGGCACGTGCCGGATATGGATCACCGGCAGCCCCAAAAGATCCTCGGTATAGGGCTGTGTCGGGATAATGTTATCGTAATCCGGAACAAACTTGGTATGGACACCGGATTTCTCACAGTATTTAACCACATATCCGAGCTTGGTATACTCCGAGAGGCTTAAGGTGATGATGATCTCATCCATGTGTGCCATCTCCAGGATATCCTTCAGGTTCTCGATGGTTCCGATCACCTTGATCCCTTTATATTCGTGTCCGCGCTCTAAGTTGTCATCCAGGATCCCCCGGATCCGGTAGCCCCAGTAAGGGTTTCTGTTCACACGGTCTATAAATCCTTCTGCCGCATGACTGTACCCGATCAGGAGCAGATCCTTCTGGTTCTTCCCGTTCTTCCTGATCCTCCTGAGCATCAGTCGGACTGCGACTCTCTCACTCATGATCAGAGTCGTGTTGAAGAGTGCAAAGTAGAAGATCATATAACGGGAAAAGTGTTGTGCTTTCCCAAGGTATAACAGCAAGGTAATGATCAGAACTCCGGCAACGTTGGAGCTGATGACATTACTTGCCTCCAGGATCCTTCCCATGACCCTTTTCGGCCGGTACAGACCAAAGACCGAATAAAGGATCAGATATCCGGGTACCACACACACCATGGCGATCAGATAATCCCTCGGAGACAGAGGATCGATCGGCCTTCCCATCAGATGGAACTGTACCCAGTACGCCAGCACATAGGCGGTCAGTGTCAGAACGGCATCCAGCACTACATGGAGCACGTTCAGAAATTTCTGAAAATTCTTTATCATAGACTTCCCTTTTCTGTTCAAAATCCGAAGAATTTGAACTCACTTGTCGCATCAGTCCCCTGCCACAATTCCCCCATATAATAACCGATTCTTTCAAAAAAGGCAAGCCTAAAGAAAAGAGACGCCCCTGACGGGCCCCCTTCGGACCCCCTCAAAAGCGCCTGTTTACCAGCTGTTTGACTTACTGTGCTTCCTGTGAAGATACTCCCAGGTATAGATGATCATCCCGGTAAAAAGCATCCACTGGATCACGATATAATTGCCGATCCTTGTGAAGGAAAACGGCACCTTTTTACATTCCTTCCGTTTCGCAAAGCCTTCCTTCAAACCTTCACGATAGGCATCTCCGAAGCCTCTTTTTTTGAAAAATGACAGCTTCAGCAGATACCCCAAAAGAAGCGGGAAGAAATTCCAGATAAGCTGTAAGAGCGGCATGTTCTTGTACAGCACATAGATACTGTTCCTTGCCGCCGTCTTCACCTTGAAATCGCTGTATTTGTTTCCGTCCGCACTGGTTCCGCTTCCCACGTGGTACACAACGGCCTTGCTGCAGTACACGTTCCGGTAGCCGTAGAGTCTGGCCCGGTATCCCACGTCCAGATCCTCAAGGTAGGCAAAGTGCATGGGATCGAACATCCCGATCCGGTCAAAGACCTCCTTCCGGTAGATGGCAGCCCCTGCACAGGCCGAGAACACCGGCACCATGTCCTTTTCATAGAGCTTCACATCCCGGGCGATCCCCCGCTGGAAGGCCCAGCCGATCAGGTTCATCAGGTCTCCGGCATCATCGATCATATCCCGCTCATAGAACCGGATCATCTTGGCACTGACGGAGAAGATCCGGGGATCGGACTCGATGGCCCGGACCATGGCGCCCACATAGCCGGGATCCACCTCAACATCATTGTTTAAGAGGATCACATAGGGCGTTTCGGAAAGAGAGATCCCCTGGTTGACTGCACCGGAGAATCCCAGATTCTCATTATTCCGGATCAGCGGAACAAAAGGATAATGCTCGCTCATCCAGTCTGCACTGCCGTCTGCGGAGGCATTATCGATCATCAGGATGGTAAAATCCTTATAATCCTGCTTCATCAGACTTTCCATACAGGCCGGAAGGAATTTCATTCCGTTGTAATTCGGGATCACCACTGTAGTGGTGGGCATGGGGATCACCTCCTTTCTCTTCGGACCTTCAACTTTCCCATTTAACTTCTATTTGATCGGGCGTTCTGAGCTGGAAGTTGTTCTTATCCAGGGTCAGGTAGGGGCTGTAGTAAGGGTCCCCCATCTCCAGGAACTTCATCCATTTGCCGCGGAAATATGCGATCTCCTTGGCGAAGCGGACCTGCTTCTCAGCCGTATCTTCGTAGCCGCGGGACTTGGACTCATAGTGGTAGAGCTCTGCCTGAGGATTGTAAACGATGAGATAACCGGCTTCCCGGATCCGAAGGCACAGATCCACGTCGTTGAAGGCCACCTGCAGGACCTGATCAAAGCCGCCGATCTCCCGGAACACGCTTCTCTTTACCATCAGGCAGGCTGCGGTACAGCAGCTGTAGTCCTGGGCAATGATGATGCGGCCCATGTAGCCGGGCTCATCTTCCTTGAAGGTCAGGAAGGCATGGCCTGCCACGCCTCCGAGGCCAATGATAACGCCGCAGTGCTGGTAGCTTCCGTCAAAATAGCGGAGTCTGGCGCCTACGGCACCCACATCCTCACGGCGGCAGTAGCCCAGCATTTCCTGGATACTGTCGGGATTGATGAACTCCACGTCGTTATTTAACAGCAGGAGGTACTCTCCGGTGGCAAAGGTCTCTCCGAAGTTATTGATGAGGGAGTAGTTGAAGCCGGAATCCCATTTGACGATCCGGAGCTTCTCCCCGTAGCGGGCCTCCGCTTCCTTGTAGTACTCCCAGGTCTTGTCCTCGGTACTGTTGTTCTCGATGACAATGACCTCAAGATTCTTGTAGGTACATTTTTCAAACAGGGACTTTAATACCACATCCAGGTCGTCCGAGTGGTCCTTGTTGGGGATCAGAACAGACACCAGAGGCTCTCCCTCCCACTCGTAGATGGTCTTGTACATGCCGTAACGCTCGCCCTGGATCACGTAAGCCGGAAGCCCCATTCTCTCATAGTGGGCATTAATGGCCTTCACGCCGGCCTCAAAGGCATACATCTTGCTCTTCGGATTCGAAGAGGTGGAGTCCTTGGAGGCTCTCCAGTGGTACAGGATCTCCTGCACATGGAACACCTTGTGTGCGATCTCGGTACACCGGAAAATGAAATCATAATCCTGAGCACCGTCGTAAGCGCTGTCCATTCCCTTTACCTGATCCAGGATATCCCTGCGGACCATGAACAGATGGCAGATGTAATTGACGCTGGTGAGCATATCGATGTTGAAGTCCGTCTTGAAGTTCGGCTCATAGAACTTCTTGCCGTTGTAGCTGACCTTGTCTTCGTCCGTGTAGAGCACATCGATCTCACGGTCCTTGTTTAATTCCGTTACAATACGATAGAGCGTATGTGCGGGAATGAAATCATCATGGTCACAGAGGGCAATGTAATCGCCGGTGGCCATGGAAAGAGCCACGTTGGTATTGCCTGCAATACCCAGATTCTCCCCGATGTTCTGATAGAGGATCCGCTTTCCGAAGTCCTCTCCCGCCGCTGCCTTGACAGCCGCTTCCAGAGACACACCGTCTCCCGAGCCGTCCGCTAAGCACAGCTGCCAGTTGGAATAGGTCTGCTCACGGATGGAATCGATGAGCACCTTCAAGAAGACCTCATTGGTCTTGTAAAGGGGAATGGCGATACTGATCAGGGGACTGAATCCGAACTTCTTCTCCCGCTGCAGCATCAGAGTCTTTTTATTCGGGGTAATGGTCTTTAAGAGCCGGACGTAATCCGCGTTCTTGTTCATTTTCCGCCAGATCTTGTCCACGGTCTTGACAAAACCGTACTTCTGATAGTAAGCCTTCAACTTATAGAGACTGGTCTCCTCAAAATCCGCTCTCGCCTTGATCTTCTTATAGTCAAGGGGGATCTTTACGCAGGGAGAACCTGCATCCTCGCTGCCCTCCAGCTTTAAGTAGAACTTATCCTTATCATTGATCATGAAGTTGATGTCGAAGCCGCAGTTTACTTCCTCCTCGGGAAATGCCTTCGCCTCCGCCACATCCCGGCGTTCTACGGCAAAATACTGCTGATCCACAGGCTCCTCATGATTCTTATACACCGTTGCCTTGGCAACGCCGTGGTAAGGAACATTTGCCCAGCCGTGGACCGTCACCAGCTCATGGAAGATCTTCACCACATCCACGTGATACTGAAGAGTACTCTTCTGCGTAAACTTCTTCATGGCAGAGCGGGACTTATTCAGCATGACCAGCTCCTCCACATGGGTCGGGGCATTCTCATTCTGTCCCTCTGTCTCCGTGAAGAAAGCTGTCAGTTTGATATCCGTGAAGGTTTCGGGATCCACATTCTCGATCACGATCTTAAAGCCCACCGTAGTAGTGGAGGGCATGTTGTTCAGGGTATTGACGATCACCTCGGGACGATTGATCCGCTCAAAGGAGAACGGAACCTCCTTTCCGCCGATCTTCACTTCCATCCTGTCACAACCGTAACCGTACTGGTCCATACACCAGCCCTGCATCTCGATGATGCCGAGTGAGGCTTTATAATTCAGACTTTCAATAGATTTATAGAACTTCATGAGAGGCTCCCTTAAAACACTAAACTAAATATTGTAAGCATCGCATACTTCTTCTGAAGGCCCGGCCATCTTCACATAGCCGCCCTCCAGCCATACTACTTTATTGCACATTTCCCTGATCTGATCCAGGTTGTGGGATACGAACAGCACCGTGGTACCGCCCTGCATCAGCTCCATCATCCTGGCGTGACTCTTACGCTGGAAGGCCTCGTCACCGACGGAGAGGATCTCATCCACGATCAGGATCTCCGGCTCAACCACCGTAGCAATGGAAAATGCCAGTCTCATCAGCATACCGGAGGAATAATTCCGGATGGGCATATTGATAAAGTCTCCCAGCTCCGAAAACGCCAGGATCTCATCGTATTTTGCGTAAAGGAATTCTTTGGTGTAGCCCAGGATGGCTCCGTTTAAGAAGACATTTTCCCGGCCGCTTAGGTCATAGTCGAAGCCGGAGCCCAGCTCCAGCATGGGCACGACCTCGCCGTGCTTGGTGACGGACCCTTGAGTGGGCTTTACAATGCCGGAGATGATCTTTAAGATGGTACTCTTTCCGGCACCGTTCCGGCCTATGATACCCATGACGTCGCCCTTCTCCACCGTAAAGGAAACGTCCCGGAGGGCCCAGAATTCATTGAAGGTCAGTTTTCCTTTGGCTGCCTGCATCATGAATTCCTTGATGGAGAAGACCCGGTCTTCCGTCATTTTGAACTTCATTCCCACATGGTCCACCACGATCATTTCCCGACCGGTGGCTCCTGTTGCGGACGAAGGATTCAGATTCTTATCAGCTTGTTCACTCATAGCTTTACCGTCCGCCTCCTACAGATACAAGATAAACTGATCCTGAGTATCCTTGAATACCAGACTTCCCACGATCATCATAAACACTCCCATCAGGAAAGCCGCTAAAAGGAACAAGGGCTCCGGGAAGGTATGATAGATCACAACATCTCTGAGGATCGTAATATAATAATACATCGGATTCAGGAATTCCAAAGGCTGCACCCAATCCGGAAGCATATCGATCCCGTAAATGATGGGGGTCGCATACATCCAAAGGGAGCAGAACACGCCCCAGAGGAATTCGATATCCCGGAAGAATACCAGGATCGAAGAAAGGAACAGACCCATTCCTACGGCAAACAGCAGCACCAGGAATAAGGGGATGGGCAGAAGCAGCCAGTACAGGGAAGGTCTTACTCCGTTGATCATGGTCACAATGAGGAGCGGGATCATGGTCAGAACCGTATTGATGGATACGGACAGCACCTTGGAAACCGGATAGATATACTTCGGTACATAGACCTTGGTCACCAGGGATGCATTTCCCGTGATGGCATGCATTGCCTGATTACTGCAGTCCAGGAAACCGTTGTAGAGTACGATACCTGCCAAAAGATATGCGGCATAATACTCTAAGCCGGTGCCTCTTGCGGCGCCTTTTCCGATGAGACGGCTGAACACGATATATTGGATCCCCATGGTCATCAGGGGATTTAAGAAGCTCCACAGGATGCCCAGGACAGACCGCTTATATTTGGTCTTAAAATCTCTCGATACCAGCTGCTCGATCAGAAAGCGGTACTTCTTCAGGGCATGGATGAACTCCAGACTGAGCATCTTCTTTCCCTTTTTCTCGCCTATGATGAGCAGAACAAGATAAAGGATCAGCACCGCCAGGATCCCGCCGAACACACCGGCCGTGGGGATCAGTGGATAATGCTCTCCTCCCAGCAGAAGGATCATTGCCGCGAAAAAGATATAACAGGCAATGATGATCATGCCGTATTTGCGTATGGGTTTTACCATAACAGCCTCCTATTTTATAGGTATAGTTTCCACCGCTTTGCGTCGGAAACGTGTTACGTCGATTAAACTTCGTTTAATCGACGATTGTTGCAGGTCTGCGACCTGCAACTATTTCACTTCCGTATTCAGAACCCAGTCTCCGGATTCCGAAGGACGCAGATGCTCGCTGAAATAGGGATCCGTATGTGTCAGAACCGCACCCCACTTGCGAAGGACACCTTCATTTCCCACGGCGGCAGCATCCGAAACCGTCTGTGCCTCGTCTCCCTTTTCCCTGATCTCGGAAAGGATCTCGGGATAAT
>JAGACB010000219.1 GCA_017614345.1 Lachnospiraceae bacterium | reverse complement strand
ACGATGAGAACGGCAGGCCCGTCCGTATTGATACCGTTGTGCTCTCCACCCAGCATGATCCCCGGGTGACCCAGGAGCAGATCCACGAGGACATCAAGCGCTACGTGTTTGATGAGGTGCTTCCTGCGGACATGATCGATGACAAGACCAAGTACTTTATCAATCCCACCGGTCGTTTCGTGATCGGCGGCCCTCACGGCGACAGCGGTCTGACCGGCCGTAAGATCATCGTAGATACCTACGGCGGCTATGCAAGACACGGCGGCGGTGCTTTCTCCGGAAAGGACTGCACCAAGGTTGACCGGAGCGGTGCTTATGCGGCACGTTACGTTGCAAAGAACATCGTAGCTGCAGGGATCGCGGAAAAATGTGAGATCCAGATCTCCTATGCCATCGGCGTGGCTCATCCCATGTCTGTCATGGTGGATACCTTCGGAACCGGAAAGATCAGTGACGAAGCCATTGTGGAACTGGTCCGCACCCACTTTGATCTCAGACCCGCAGGCATTATCCGTATGCTGGATCTGAGAAAGCCCATCTTCAAGAAGACTGCCGCTTACGGTCATTTCGGCCGGGAAGAGGAAGAATTCACCTGGGAGAAGACGGATAAAGCCGAGGAACTTCGTGCGGCTGCAGCTGCACTTTGATCGGATATTTGTGAAAAATGAGGCTTTGAGCGAAGGAAAATCGGGGCCGGAAAGTTCATTTTCCCGTTAAATCCGTGAAAAAATCGCAAAAGCACTAAAAAAGCCGATAAAAAAGTGTGGAAAATATAAAATTTTTTTGCTACAATTAAGGTCAGGGGTTTTCTGCGCAAAGCCCCTGGCCGGTTTTGTTTTTAAGGACATTGCTTACGAGGGACGTATCATGAAGTTGCGGCAGAAACTTCTGCTCTCATTGCTGCTGGCCGTCTTTCTTCCGATGATCCTCGGTGGTCTGGGCTCTCTGGCAGTGATGCAGCGGCAGTTACAACAGATTAATAGCACCTACCATACGCATCTGTCGATCGGAGGCGTGTCCGGATCCATGACCGATCAGTTTATGAAGGAAGTGGCATCGGACTTCGAACAGGAGATCCGCGATACGGCAGAGATGTGCAACTGGAAGCTGCTGGATCAGACATATTGCGATGAGCTAAACGCCAGGATGGGAAATAAATATTCCTATCTGCTGGTGCGGAATCAGGGTGAGATCACTTATCCCGGGGACAATGAAGCACTTGCTGCGGCGGTGAAGCCCTACCTTCCGAAATACGGCAGCAAAACGGATCACGTCTGGGTTCCGGAGCTGGGTGCCTATCTCTGGCAGTATGATTTCGGAGCGGCCGGAAGTGTGTTCGCCGTCATTGAGGTGGAGCAGATCGAGCCGAAGATGAGATCCTGTGTGATCCAGACCTTCTGTATCTTCGTGATCCTCAGTGTCTTCTCGGCCATCATCACAACCTTTGTGATCTACAACTCCTACTACAGACCCCTTCTGGAGCTGGAGGAAGCCTGCAAGAGGATCGCAGACGGAGACCTGAACTTCACCATTACCTCCCGGAAGGGAGATGACTTAAAGGAGCTTACGGATTCCTTTGAGGTCATGAGAGCGAAGCTGAAGGAATCCATGGAAAAGCAGGTGGAGGATGATAAGCAGAACCGGGAGCTGATCAGTAACATTTCCCACGATCTGAAGACCCCCATTACTTCCATCAAGGGTTACGTGGAAGGGCTTATGGAGGGCGTGGCAAATACGCCGGAGAAGCAGGATCTGTATCTGCACACCATCTACAGTAAGGCAAATGACTTAAACCGGCTGATCGACGAACTGACCTATTATTCCAGGATCTCAACCAACCGGATCCCGTATACATTTTCCAAGATGGATATGGTTGCTTACTACGAGGACTGTGCGGTGGAGCTGGAAATGGACTTCGAAGCATCGGAGATCGAATTCCATCATGACAGTCTCTGCAAGGAGGCGGTGATCGTGGTGGCGGACCCCATACAGCTTCGGAAGGTCATCAATAACATCATCGGAAACGCCATCAAGTACATGGACAAGGCCGAACAGAAGGTCGAGATGTGCCTGTACCGGGAGGGTGACGAGGTCATCATCCGGATCGGCGATAACGGAAAAGGGATCGCACAAAAGGACCTCGGACATATTTTTGAACGGTTTTACCGGA
Source organism: Lachnospiraceae bacterium (assembly GCA_017614345.1). Classification (GTDB taxonomy): domain Bacteria; phylum Bacillota; class Clostridia; order Lachnospirales; family Lachnospiraceae; genus JAGACB01. Next base: position 2,831 of record JAGACB010000219.1, on the reverse strand, counting down.
CGGATTCCGCAAGAACCTCTTCCAAGGGAGGAAGCGGGATCGGCCTGGCCATCTGTAAGAAGATCATGGATGACCACGGCGGACGTATCTGGGCGGAATCCCGAGAGGGAGAAGGGACTACATTTTATTTTGCACTGAAGGTATTTAAAGAGGAATCCTAAAAACTTAAGGAGGAACGGGTATGAGCAAGATTCTTATTGTTGAGGACGAAGAGGCGATCGCCGAGCTGGAAAAGGACTATCTGGAACTGAGCGGTTTTGAGGTAGACGTGGAGAATTCCGGACGTGTGGGACTGGACCGTGCGTTAGGTGAGGAGTTCGACCTGATCATCCTGGACCTGATGCTTCCCGAGGTGGATGGTTTTGAGATCTGCAAGACGGTCAGAGAGAAGAAGGATATTCCGATCCTGCTGGTTTCCGCCAAGAAGGACGATATCGACAAGATCCGCGGCTTGGGTCTCGGTGCAGATGACTACATCACCAAGCCCTTCAGCCCCAGTGAGCTGGTGGCGAGAGTAAAGGCGAATCTGACCCGCTATCAGAGACTGACTTCCAGTGAGAAGTCCAAGAACGATATCATCGAGATCCGGGGGATCAAGATCGATAAGACTGCAAGAAGAGTATATGTGGACGGCGAAGAGCGTGCATTTACCACCAAGGAGTTCGATCTTCTGACCTTCCTGGCTGAGCACCCCAATCACGTGTTCAAGAAGGAAGAACTGTTCCGCCAGATCTGGGACATGGATGCCCTGGGTGATATTGCTACGGTTACCGTACATATCAAGAAGATCCGTGAGAAGATCGAGGTCAATACCTCTCAGCCTCAGCACATTGAGACCATCTGGGGCGTTGGCTACAGATTCAAGGTTTGATCTATGAAAGAAGTGATCAGGATCGCCGACCGGATCCTATATGAAGACGGGGACCTTCTGGTGGTCAACAAACCTGCGGGGATCGATTCCCAGAGCAGCTCCTCGTTCCGGCCGGATATGGTATCGCTCCTGAAGAATCATTTTTCCGCTAAGGAAAATGGTACCTCTTCGGGGCAGAAAGGCGGAAGGAAAGAACCGTACATCGGTGTGGTCCACCGCCTCGATCAGCCTGTGGAAGGCCTGATGCTTTACGCAAGGAACCCCAAGGCAGCGGCCCTTCTGTCAAAGATGATCGAAAGCCGGAAGGTAAAGAAGATCTACTACGCACTGGTCTTCGGTACGCCTTCCTTTGAGGAAAATGAATTATGTGATCTATTGGAAACCGACCGGCGCACGCACAGGGCGCGGGTCGTTTCTGTACCAACCCCGGAGGCCAAAAAGGCAACCCTCTCCTTCCGAAACGTCTCGGGAACTTGTGAGTCGGATGCAAGGATGGAAGAGCTGCGAAGGGCCATGGGGGAGGATCCGGTATCCGTGGTACGGATCTCCCTGGGAACGGGACGTTTTCATCAGATCCGTGTCCAGCTCTCTCACGCAGGCTACCCCTTAGTGGGAGACAGAAGATACGGGCCGGACAATGGCGTAGCCCCGGAGCTTCTTCAAAAGGGAGAGGCAGTGTGCAAAACGGTGGCTCTGTGCTCCATGGAGCTGGCATTTGAACACCCTGTGACGGGGAAGAAGATGGAGTTTTCGATCCGGGAAGAACCTGTAATAAAATAGGAATAGTTTCCTCAGCTTCGCTTCGGAAACAGGATGCGGTGATTAAGCAAGCTTAATCACCGGTTGTTGCAGGGGACAAGCCCCTGCAACTTACTCAGCTTTGCTTCGGAAACGAGATAAGGAATAGTTTCCTCGCTTTGCTTCGGAAACAGATGGCGTCGTTAATTCTTCGAATTAACGACGATTGTTTGAGGATCTTCGATCCTCAAACTGACTTGACACTCTTACCTAAATATGGTAGATTGCCAAAATAAGCTATATAAACGATTCCGTTTAAATAAGCAATGAAAGGTTGATGTGACATGGCAGACAAGAAAATGGTAGAAGCGATCACCTCCATGGAGGATGATTTCGCACAGTGGTATACCGATGTGGTGAAAAAGGCTGAGCTCACGGACTATTCAAGCGTTCGCGGCTGCATGGTCATCCGCCCTTACGGTTATGCGATCTGGGAGAACATCCAGAAGACTCTGGATCAGAAGTTCAAGGAAACAGGCGTGGAAAATGTATACATGCCCATGTTCATTCCCGAGAGCCTGCTGCAGAAGGAAAAGGATCATGTAGAGGGCTTTGCTCCCGAGGTAGCCTGGGTTACCTACGGCGGCGGTGAAGAGCTTCAGGAGCGTCTTTGCGTACGCCCCACTTCGGAGACATTGTTCTGCGATCTGTATTCCAAGATCGTTCATTCCTACCGTGATCTGCCGAAGGTATATAATCAGTGGTGCAGCGTTGTGCGTTGGGAGAAGACCACCCGTCCTTTCCTGCGTACCATGGAATTCCTGTGGCAGGAAGGCCACACGGCTCATGCAACCGCTGAGGAAGCAGAGGAGCGTACCATTCAGATGCTGAATGTTTATGCTGATTTCTGCGAGCAGTATCTGGCGATCCCCATGATCAAGGGTCGCAAGACTGATAAGGAGAAGTTTGCAGGTGCCGAGGCAACCTACACCATCGAGGCTCTGATGCACGACGGTAAGGCTCTTCAGTCCGGTACCAGCCACAACTTCGGAGACGGCTTTGCAAAGGCTTTCGGGATCCAGTATTCCGATAAGGATAATCAGCTGAAGTATGTACACCAGACCTCCTGGGGCATGACCACCCGTCTGATCGGTGCCATTATCATGGTACACGGCGACAACAACGGTCTGGTACTTCCGCCTCGGATCGCTCCCACTCAGGT
>JAGACB010000218.1 GCA_017614345.1 Lachnospiraceae bacterium | reverse complement strand
TGTGCCGTCATGGTGAAGTAATAGATCGGCGATGCAAAAACAATTACGTCCGCTTCCTTATAAGCCGGCAGGATTTTCTCCAGATCATCCTTCTGAACACAGTTCCCTTCCCCTTTTGTGGGACAATACTCACAGCCAAGGCACCCGGCGATCTTCATCCGACCGACGTGATAGATCTCCACCTCATGTCCGGCTTCCTTTGCGCCTTCCGCAAAAGCGTCGCACATAGCAGCTGTGTTTTCTTTTCTCGGACTTCCGTTAAAAACCGCAATCTTCATTTCTTTTCCCCTTTCTTGATAAAACTTTGTTCCTTGTTATCTGATAAAATGTGTCGGCTGCCACTCTTCCTTTTCCGGCAGACCGTATTTTTCCCTGCCAAGCGCAATACTCTTCATCAGGAAAGTCATATTCCGCGCCAGAGTTCTCATAGTCTGCAAACCTTCCAGATCCTGCTCCGCTTCGCCCTTTTCCCTGCCGTGTACACTGTTCCAGTACTGGCTGGAGGCTACGGGCATCCCGCTGATCGTAAAGTATTTGTTCAGTTCATCAAAGGTTGCCGAGCATCCTCCCCGCCGGGCAACCGCTACACTCGCGCCGACCTTCATGGTCTTATCAAAGCGGGTGCTGTAAAACAGTCTGTCAAGACATGCGATCAGCGTCGCATTTGCCGAAGCGTAATACACAGGAGAAGCAACGACCAGGCCATCTGCCGCTTCAAACTTCTGTGCCAGCTCATTCACGACATCATCAAACGCACATTGCCCTTTCGTGAAACAGGATCCGCAGGCGATACAGCCGCGGATGTCCTTATTTCCGATCTGAACGGTCTCTGCCTCCATGCCTTCCTTTTCAAAGACCTTCACCATCTCAATTAAGGCAATACTTGTGTTCCCGCCCGTTCTCGGGCTCCCGTTAATGATCAGTACTTTCATTGCAAACCTCCTGTTATCTTCTATAATCCTCCGAAACCTCTGTAAATGATCGCTTTCCCCGGATGTAGTCATCATAAGCCGTTTCAGCATCTTTCCCGTGAAAAACCGCACACATGCCGCACATATCACAGTCTGCCATGCATGGGAACCGGCCTTTGATATATGCCCGGCGTTCTTCCTCCGAAGACTCTCTTACATCAGGAGCTATTGTCATCTTCTATCACCTCACAAGATCTGTCTGTCCTGACGATACTGAGACATATAATCTGCGTTTATCTCTTTGATCTCACGTTTTCCGTCGATATAATCCTGATAAATATCCCAGGGACTGCCACCGCCAAGCCAGCAGGAGGAGCAATTCTCGCATCCTCCTCCGCAGTCAAGTGAAGACTTTATGATCTGTTCCCGTTCTTCACGGGTTGTATCCTTGATAAGAATTGATTTCATAAATTTCCTTCATCAGCTTCCTTTTTATGCGCAGCATGAATACCGATGTGCCCGATTCCGAGAATAATAACCGCTACGATCAGAAATACATTCTTCCCGTAGATTCCCAGAAGGAAGAACGCCAATACCGGTAGGGTGGCTCCGGCAAGCGGAACACCGCAGAAACTTCTATACTGGTCACTCATTGTCTTTTCGCTCCTGAAGTATTGCACCCAGTACAGTTCATACATCACCATCAGCACAAAAGATATCACAAGCCAGGTTTCCCATGCGACCCAGGGCTTAAGGTTATAATCCGAGAAGATCAGCGCCAGGGTACAGACAAAAACTTCTCCGATCCGTTCAAAAATCAGAAGGATCCTGCTTTCATTCTTCGCAAAGGTGTCATAGTCCTTTGGCTTATTCTTTGCCCAGATGATGTTGGGAACCATCAGCATGATCAGATAGATGAGTCCTACATAAGAAAACCCGAGATTCATGTTCTATTCACACCTGCTCAGTGAAGCGCCGGCTCGGTACATTTCCGGAAAATCAGCCTCATCCCATGTTTCGTAGTATTCCAGCAGATCAGCATCCTCTTCACTTGTCTGATATGTGTACGGCGTCCCATTTGAAGACTCTGCCTGAATCCTGTATCCTCCTGCCGTGGTATCCTCAAGAAGTCTGATCTTATCTGAATGATCCAAAACAAACGCTCCGTCTTTCATATGCCCGTAGTTTATGTCTGAATCTGTGAACTGTACATAGTATTCAGGCTGGATCGTTTCATCAGCCTCATATCCCATAGATACTGTCTGCCACGTTCCCGTGAGAGCAGAGGCACTTCCTGATGCAGCATCCGACTCGTAGTAATCCTTTACATTAAAGCTTTCATCCGTCCGTTCTTCCTCGTCTGTGATTCCGGAAACAAACTCCGTAACATACGTCTCACCGGAAACCGGATCAATATAATAACGGATTTCCGCTCCTGTATAGGATCTGAAGAGAACCACGATCTCATTCTCATCACTGGATGCAATCTCCCAGTAGACCGGGTATTCTCCGTCTTCTTCAATGCTCTCTAATTCCGGATTATTGGCATAGCAATAATTCCGAATAGCAGAGAGCGCCTGTTCATCCGTGATATTTCCACTTTCAGTTCCAGAAGTCATCACCATAGTGTCCGGCTCTTCTGAACGATTCAGCTCCGAGTCAGGAACAGGCTCCACATCAATGACCGCCTCTTCTCTTTCAACCGGATTGTTCTTGTTTCCACAGCCGCTGACAATCGGCAACACAAGCATAATGGCCGCAATTGCTGAAATAATAGCTTTCTTCTTCATGATTCCTCCCACTCCAGATTGTGATCCCGGCACTAGTCTTCTGCCCGACTGCGATAACAATTATCCCGGAACTCATACCAATCCTTTATCACTCCGACATCCTCATATTCACCATTTTCGAAGAACCACTGTAAGCCAGTGGTCGATATCTATTCTGGTCTGTCTGCATTCTTCCGGATACTCTCTTGCTGCCCTGAACATGAATTTCACCAAAAGGCCGGAACCGACCGGGAGTATCCTCTTCAGCAATGACTCAGGGAATACAAAATGCGTGCCGTGTTCATAGATCAGGGATTTCCACTTGCATTGATGCGGTAATGCGGACAGCCTTTCTTCCATTCTCCGGATATATCTGCAGGTGTCCCATAACACGTCATCTTCTGCTCCCACAAACAGGATCCTCCCGTGAATGTTCTCAACCCGGATCTTTTCCTCTTCCTGAACAGGATGCCGTCTCTCCGACTCGTCAAACAGCCTTCTGGAAGCGACCTTGTCTCCGCCGACTTTGGATTCTTCCTGGATCTTCTGCCAGTATTCCGGGTGCCTGTATGCAAAAGGCAGGTACGGCAATGGCTTTCCCTTCCAGCTTACGGTAGATTCTCCGTCGCCGGGCCGTTCTGTCATACCGTCTTTCCCGTCCCGATAGAAGCCCTCCATAATAAAATCCGAAGGGGACATGGCGATGGTAAGGGTGATCTCCGGATAATAAGAGGCCGCCACAAGAGCCAGCATTCCCGTTGTGGACGCACCCGCGATCCCGATCTTTTCTATTCCTTTGCTTTTCAGAAAAGCGATGGCCCTGCCAAACCGTTCCAACGGATAGTTATGATGCCCATAGTCCTTCTTACCTGCAGACATATTTAAAGCGTGGCATCCCCGTTTGATCAACCACTTTGCGCCGCATTTTGCCATATGATCTGTCGAAGAATCACCCAGCATCAGGATCACTGCTTTTTTACTGTCTGTGGGTCCGCCGTAATACGCTCCGACAAATCCGTCCTCTGCAACTGTAAATACCTGTCTGTTCATCATTTCGTTATCACCGCTATTGCACAAGGCATCCTGCCGTCTACAACATGATACTCCACATCTTTGTA